>NZ_JACHYV010000076.1:0-1018 GCF_014193135.1 Rhizobium sp. BK049 | reverse complement strand
GATCCAGGGGTGAGTAGGCCGGAGGGATTTCACCTGCCGGCCTCTCGCAGAACGGTGCGTGAACCTCTCGATTCACACCGCTCCCATCAGGTAAACGTGTTCGTTCCGAACGCCTGCCAGTGTACGAAGAGGTCCCGCCTGTCTCGGGCAAGTTGCCGCAGGAACTGCGACGCCCGAGTCTTGTGGAACCGAAAGCGCTTGTACTTTCGCATGATCCAGGCCTTGAGCTTCCGATTGACATAGTCAGCCAGAGAGAACAGGGCCGAACGACTGAACCGCCCATAATAGGCAATCCATCCCCGGAGGAGCGGATTGATCTGTTTGGCGATTTCAGCCAGCGTCCCCGGCGTTTGCCGCGGAATGTTCAAGCTTTTGATCGTGGTCCGCATCGACTTGAGCGCCGTCGGACTGGCCGCTGGGGTATAGCCACAGAAGAACTCATTCCGCTGTGACGTCGCCACCTGTCGCGGCCGGAACTGGTATCCAAGGAAGTCAAATTTGACAGCCGGATACATCGCTCGGCGCCGATTATCCTTGCAGTAGACGATCTGGGTCTTGGTCGGATGCATCTCAAGTCCACATGCTGCCAGCCGGGCTTGAAGCTGGGCCTTGAGCGCCTCTGCTTCTTGCTCTGTTCGGCAGTGCACCAGACCATCGTCCGCATACCGACACCATGGAAGGTCCGGATGTGTCCGGGTCATCCAGACGTCGAACGCGTAATGCAGGAAGAGATTCGACAAGATCGGGCTAACCACGCCCCCTTGCGGGGTACCGCGCGTTCGCTCAATGACTTCTCCGTTCTTTTCCATAGGCGCGGCCAGCCATCTTTCGATGTAGAGCAGAGCCCAGTTGCATTTGACGTGCTTTCTGACCGCCTTCAGCAAGAGATCATGCGGAAGATTGTCAAACAGCCCTTTGATGTCGAATTCCAGAACCCAATCGTACTTCCAGCACCGCTGACGCGTCACCCCAACGGCATCAAGAGCCGATTTTCCCGGCCTGTACCCGTAGGAGTCCG
>NZ_JACHYV010000075.1:0-1221 GCF_014193135.1 Rhizobium sp. BK049 | reverse complement strand
TTCGCAGCGTATCACGTCCTTCATCGCCTGTGCATGCCAAGGCATCCACCAAATGCCCTTACGACACTTAATCGTTCTCATTGCCAATGCTCATCATCTCGTTGCCCGTTTCCAAAGGAAACGGCAACAGACCAGGTTACCTTTTACAACCCGGTCAATCCAACAATGCCATCGACGTGTTCGATAGATCTGCTTTATTGGAGCTACGCCGAGCAGCTCGCTTGCAGTCTATCTTTAAGACCAGCTTCTCGAGATAAAATCCGGTACCGCGCGGTCAGGCAACGGTAATCCGATCGTTCATCAGACGAGGCCCGAAAGCCACGAACAACCAACGATCCAGAGCGACAAGCTTCCTTCCTACCTCCAGCCCCTCCACCACATCCGGCCGGCTAGGCCATCCATGGGTTCACAGGAATTGGGCTCGGACGTTTCGGGCCAAAACCCAAAACACCTGGAAGCCTCCAGATCAATCTTCTCTTCACAATGTATGCAGAACAGGCATCGATCAGCGATCGATGCAAACTTTTACTTCTTCAAAGGATATCTCTCAGTCTCGACACCAAGCGAATTGGTGGAGCTGAGCGGGATCGAACCGCTGACCCCCTGCTTGCAAAGCAGGTGCTCTCCCAGCTGAGCTACAGCCCCAACCATCGCAAACACCTGACAGCAAACCGTCAGGATCAGGTAAACCCAAACAAACCACAATTCGCACCAGCTTTATCTGCCGTTGCAAATGGTGGGCCCGGGAAGACTTGAACTTCCGACCCCACGCTTATCAAGCGTGTGCTCTAACCAACTGAGCTACGGGCCCATCTCTCTGCGCAGCGCCCAATCCAAAGCAAAAACCTCGGAAAGGATCACCCATACAGGCCAGAGGCCGTCGCCGGTCGTCCGGCGCCCTCGCGGAGCGCAGCACCGAAGGTGCGAACAGCGCGTGAGCGCAAACCAATGGTTCGATATCCTTTTGAAGAAAGAGAAACGTGGACGGCGAAAGCTCGCCATACCGTCGTGACCGTAGTCTACGCGGCGTATTACGTTGCGATCGTGATCTGACTGATCCGATCTTGTTCTAAAAAGATGGAGAAGCTTCATACCGGTCAAGCCGGTCGTCTTAGCGTTTCTCGATCTTCCTTAGAAAGGAGGTGATCCAGCCGCAGGTTCCCCTACGGCTACCTTGTTACGACTTCACCCCAGTCGCTGACCCTACCGTGGTTAGCTGCC
>NZ_JACHYV010000074.1:0-1259 GCF_014193135.1 Rhizobium sp. BK049 | reverse complement strand
CAGTATCTACCGGAAGCGCGCCGCAAACGTCGTCCACTGCGCTCCAGGAAGCCGCGCGACGGTGTTTTTCCAGCCACGCACCGCATATCCCAACGATGCTGCTCGATCGCTTTACGGACCAGATGCGAAAACGGCGGCGGCGTGGTGCGCCTTAGGCGCGCGCTCTGACGGCCGCTCCGGTGATTTCAGCTTCTGGGTGAGGGTTTTCAAACACCTGAGCACATAGGAGACCGCCACATCCCCAGCGTGAAAGCGAGCAGGCAACAAGCGACGATCTCCGCTTGTTCAGCGATCTTTAAAGATCAATCCCCCGTCCGCGGTTGACCGCCCGCTGGCGCCGTTCCGCAATAATCTTCTCGCTGCTCTCCGAGCGAACCGTCTGCTGCAGAACTTTCAGCCTCTCCTGCATCGCGACGAAGGCTTGGCGCTGCGCCTCTGGCACATGGTTGATGACCTTGTCGCCGCGGATGATGGCATTGCGCCCGAAGCGCTGGTCGAGCGCCTTGCTGACGGCGGCGAACTCCCGGCGGGTGTCCGGATCGAGAGAGGCAGGCGATGCGTTTTGCTGACGGCTTTTGTTCCTCGCCTCCGCGGTGAGACGCATGAGCGCCTCTTCCGCCACCTTCGACAGGCCCGGAATAGCAACCGCCATACGCTCCCGCTCTGCCTTGATGGCCTGTCGTTCTGCATCGAAGATATTGGCATAGGCGCTCCCGAGAGAACGCAGCCGCGCGGCTGCCTCGGGCACGGCCTGCACCGCATCTTTGCGCTCCCGGCCGGAAGCCAGCATCCGGTCCATCAGACGATCCGAACCGCGCAACGCGCCATAAGCGGCCGGATCATTGGTCACAGCAGCAGCGATGCGATCGGCAGCAAAGCCTTTTGCAAGCAGTTCCTCGATCTTGCCGACGGCTCCTGCCGGATCGCGCCAGATCGTCCTTGCCGCGTTCGCCAGTGCCGCACGCTGCTGACGGTAAAGGGGAGCGGAGAGAGTTCGCGATCGCGCCTCGTCGTCGACTGCTGTCTTGAACTCGGTGACAGCGGCAAGCATGGGCAGCACGGTCGCATTCTCCTTTCCTTCCCCCTTGTCTTGCTCCGGGTCCGGAACGGCACTGGCTGCCGCGACGATCTTCGAGCGGTCCTGACGTTCGGCCAGATGCTGCTCCTCGGCAAAACGCTTGACGGCTTCGAACAGGTGGATCAGCTTCTCGCGCTCGCCGGCCATCAGATCATCCGGCATGCGCTCGGCCATGTTGCGC
>NZ_JACHYV010000073.1:0-1272 GCF_014193135.1 Rhizobium sp. BK049 | reverse complement strand
TGACCTTGCCCCGTTGAAATAATCCATTTTGAAGTAAGCTCTGGCCCGTTGAGAGGACCAGGGAATGAAGCGCAAGCGTTTTACAGACGAACAGATCATCGGCATTCTGAAGGAGCACGAGGCGGGCACGCCGGTCGCGGAGCTTTGCCGCAAGCACGGCGTCAGCGATGCCAGTATCTATAAGTGGAAAGCCAAGTTCGGCGGCATGGACGTGTCCGAGGCCAAGCGGTTGAAGACGCTGGAGGACGAGAACACGAAACTGAAGCGGCTTCTGGCGGATGCCATGCTCGACAATGCTGCTTTGAAAGACCTTTTGGGAAAGAAGTGGTGACGCCCGCAGCAAAGCGGAACGCTGTCACGCATCTGATGAGCCACCATCAGATGAGTGAACGGCGGGCGTGTAAAGCCATCGGCGTTTGCCGGATGACGATCCGTTATGAAACGAGCCGCAGCGACGACCATGACCTTCGCGAGCGAATGAAGGCATTGGCGCATGAACGTCGCCGCTTTGGCTATCGACGCATTCACGTGCTGCTCAGGCGCGAGGGCCACATTGTGAACCACAAGAGGCTCTTCCGGCTCTATCGGGAAGAGAAGCTGACGGTGCGCAAGCGCGGCGGCCGCAAGCGAGCGATCGGCACACGAGCACCGATGCTTGTCCCGATGGCGGCCAATGATCGCTGGTCGCTGGACTTCGTGTCGGATCAGCTCACCGATGGTCGCAGGTTCCGGGTGCTGACGGTCGTCGACGATTGCACCAGGGAGTGCTTGGCGCTCGTCGCCGATACATCGCTTTCCGGCCTGCGCGTCGCGCGAGAGCTTGACCGGATCATCGAGGAGCGTGGCAAACCCAGGATGATCGTCAGTGACAACGGCAGCGAGTTCACCAGCAACGGGATTCTGCAATGGACTGATCGGACCAAGGTGGAATGGCACTACATCGCGCCTGGCAAGCCGATCCAGAACGCCTTCATCGAGAGCTTCAATGGGCGGCTGCGAGACGAGTTCTTGAATGAAACTCTCTTCTCGTCACTGACCCAAGCTCGATCAGCGCTCTCAAACTGGCGCAGCGATTACAACGATCATCGACCGCACTCCGGACTCGGCTGGATGACACCTGCCGAGTTCGCTCAGACTATCAACCCGCGACGTGATGCGGTGCTGCGCAGCCGAAATGGCTCCGCACCGCAACCCGCCGCTACCGCCCCGAATACAGCAACCCAAAACCGCTGGAGCGAACTCAAAACTGGATAAAACTTGGGGGCAAGGTCA
>NZ_JACHYV010000072.1:0-1302 GCF_014193135.1 Rhizobium sp. BK049 | reverse complement strand
TGCCCGACCTGAGAGATAGGTGACGTTTCGTACCGGAGACATGGGTTACACTTTTCGATTTTGATCGGGAGGTGTGGATGCCGTGGAGAGAGACTTCGGTGATGGAGGAACGTCTACGATTTGTCGCCCGGTTGCTGGAGGGCGAAGGGATGAGCGAGGTTTGCCGTTCGTTCGGCATCTCGCGCAAGACCGGCTACAAGATCTTCAACCGCTACAGGGACGAAGGGCTGGAAGCGCTGACGGACCGGTCGCGTCGGCCGGTGCGTTATGCCAATCAATTGCCCGAACCGGTCGAGGCGATGATCGTGCGGCTCAAGAAGGACAAGCCGCACTGGGGGGCGCGCAAGATAAGGGAGTTGCTGGTCAAACGGCTGGCCGGCGACGTGCGGGTGCCAGCCAGAAGCACGGTCCATGCGGTGCTCGATCGGCACGGCCTTGTTCGCCAGGCCCGCAAGAGGAACCGGGCGAACAAGGCCGTGGGAACGCCGCTGTCGGTGCCGCTCGATCCCAATGACCTGTGGTGTGCCGACTTCAAGGGCGAGTTCAAGCTTGGTGATGGCCGATATTGTTACCCGTTGACGGTCACCGACCAGGCCTCGCGCTACCTGCTTTGCTGCGAAGCTTTCGAATCGACACGGGAACGCGGTGTCTTCGAGGCCTTCCACCGGCTGTTTGACGAGCGTGGCCTGCCAGGCGCCATCCGCTCCGACAACGGCCTGCCATTTGCCAGCCCTAACGGGCTCTACAATCTGTCGAAGCTGTCGGTATGGTGGCTGAGGCTCGGGATCGTGCTCGAGCGCATCAGGCCGGGCCATCCGCAAGAGAATGGCCGGCACGAGCGCATGCACCTGACGCTGAAGAAAGAAGCCACGCGTCCACCCGGCAGAAACATCCTGCAGCAGCAGGCGCGCTTCGATGCATTCATCAGCGAATTCAATACCGAAAGGCCGCACGAGGCGCTTGCCATGAAGGCGCCCGCAGACATCTACACGCCATCGGCGCGAACCTATCAGGGGCTGCCGCAGATCAGCTACCCCTTCCACGACAAGGAGGCACTGGTCACCAGTTGCGGTCGCATCTGCATGCACCGCAAGAAGATCAACATCTCGACCGTCATGGCCGGCCAGAGGCTTGGACTAAAAGAAGTCGACGACGGTATTTGGCTCGTCAGCTTCATGCACTATGATCTGGGATATATCGATCTGGAACAGAGAACCTTACAAACCATCGACAACCCGTTCGGCACGAGGTTGTCACCCATGTCTTAGGGACAAACTGTTACCTATGTCTCCGGGTCGGACA
>NZ_JACHYV010000071.1:0-1338 GCF_014193135.1 Rhizobium sp. BK049 | reverse complement strand
TGAACGACCGGGTTGATGATCGACATTTTGGACCGGGATGATACCTGACAGTTTTCATTCTGTCGTGTGTGCTGCTTTAGGCCTCATCGGCCCGGGCGGTCGCGGCGGAGCGAAGCGACGAAAGCGTCCGTCCGGGCCGATGAGGCCTATGTCGCGGTTGCAGAAGCGCACGACGTGGTCACCGTTTTCGAGCTCGCTCAGGCCGACGAGTTCGCCGGCAAGGGCTTCGCTGACAAAGAGTCGGCCTCCCTTCCATTTGATCTCACCGCTGTCTCGCACGCGACGCACTTGATGATCGGCATCATACCAGGGATCGTCGAGACGCTCGGGCATCACACGCGGCTGGCAGGGTCGATAGAGATCGGCCGGTGGTCGTTGACCCAGCGCTTCATGCGGGCGCTCCTCATTGTAGTGCCGGCGAAAGGCATCGAAACGGGCCTGCTGTTGGCCGGCATTATCGGCCGGTGGCTTGGATGTCTGGGCCTTGAGAGTACGATGCATGCGCTCGTGCCTGCCGTTCTCCTGGGGCGATGCCGGCGAGATGAAGTGCGCCTCGATGCCGAGCTTGATCCACCAGGTCGATAATCGGGTCAGGCCGCCGGCCCCATGGCTGCCGAAAGGCGAACCATTGTCGCAGCGGATCGCAAACGGTAGCCCATGGGTGCGAAAGGCTCGTTCGAAGACAGGCCGCACGCCGTCGATGGTCTGTGGAGCAATTTGGACATCGATCAGAAAACGGCTATAGCTGTCGCTGATCGTCAGTGGATCGATGCGTTGTTGGTCGCGGGTGCGGAACCAGCCCTTAAAGTCCACGCTCCATTCGTCATTGGCTTGTGTTGCCTCGGTGAACGGCCGGCTTTGGTCCAGTGCCCTGCGTCGCCGCTTGGCAGTGTCCACAAGGCCTGCCCGTTTGAGGATGTCGCCGATCGTCGAGGCCGCCGGCCAAGCGGTCTGCGCCGACTGGCGCTGCAACAGCGCCAGCAGCTTGCGCGGCCCCATATGCGGAAACCGCCGGCGTAGCGCAATCACCTCATCGGCAAGGGCTGACGGCGTGCGATGCGGGCACGAAACCGTGCCATGCGACCGATCGACAAACCAATCCGGCGCTCCGCTCATCTGCCGTTTGCGCCAGGCGTAAAATGTAGCCCGGCTCACACCGGAGCGCCGGCAAAGATCTCTCACACTCCAGTGCCCCAAAGCATAGTCCGACAGCATCCGAACACGTTCTTCCATGCGACAAGTCTCCACAAATGGCATCGGAAGCCCTCCCTCCGACACACTATGACTTGTCGACCATCAACCCGGTTCATTCTGTCAGGTATCAGCCCGGGCTGTACC
>NZ_JACHYV010000070.1:0-1654 GCF_014193135.1 Rhizobium sp. BK049 | reverse complement strand
GTCGGTTTCGTAAAGTTCACATCACGTGTTCTCCTCTCGAAACAGAGATTCATGCGACTTTCAGGTCGCACTCCGGCGTCAAGGACGGCGCGGTCTCCCCCAATTTTTCCGCCGCTACGCTGCGACTTCGCTCTGGAAAAATCGGTTCCCCGGCTTGCAAGCCGCGTCCCGCGGTCCTTGACCCCTCTTTGCAACAGAGTGGCCGATCTCCGTCATCAACGAAGGAGATCACATTATGACAACCGTTCAGAACCTCACGCTCTACACCAGGCTTGCCGGCTTCCGGCTCGTCGTCCTGGCAAACTGCCTCGCCTGCGACAGCAATTTTTCCCGACAACTTCATGATCGCCTTATCGAGGGTCTCGACGCGGCAATTGCCCGGATCCAGGCCATCGCGGCATTGGAGCGCATGCTTCCTGCCGGGGACGATGAACTAACCACCTATCGGCTGGAGGGCGAGATCGCGATTTTCGCACGCTTCGCCATCGATCTGGTGGACGATCTCGAAATCGATCGCGACACGCAGGAATTCCGCGTCAACGGCGGCGACTGCGTTCCGGCAAGGGCGGCACGTTCATCTATGCCAAGTCGAAGGCCAGCGACATCGAGGGCGCAATGAAGGTCGCCCCGGCGAATTTCGAGAAGGAGGGCAAGGAGTCGACCACGGAAGCCAAGGCTTTCAACGCCGCCGAGTACCTCGCCAAGGTCGTCGAGAAGTTGACGAAGGAAGGCGCCGACGTGAGGGTTATCCGCGCCGTCGAAGGTGCGCAGAAGGTCGCCGCCGGTCCGGTCGTTGTCGTCCGCAACCAGAAGCCCCTGCCGACCGCAGCCGAAAAGGCGGCCGCGCCGAAGCGCGCCGCCAAGAAGGCCGACCCCATGCAGGCACCCGCAGCCAACGCCGTCGCTGCCTAAGTCACCATCCGGAAACAAGGGTATTTTGAATGGCAATCGCCTTTGATACACTCGGTTATGCGAAGCGCCTGCGTGATGCAGGCGTGAAACCGGAGACGGCAGAAGCTCACGCTGAAGCCGCAAGGGATTTCATCATGGCCGAGCTGGTCACGAAAACAGATCTTGCCGCAGCTCTCGACACGCTGACGCTGCGGCTCACAACCCGGCTGGGCGGCATCATGGTGGCGGGCGTTGGTGCGCTCGCCCTCATCATCAAGCTGACCTAGCCCGCTCCAATCCATCCCCACCATGCAAGCCCGGCCATCGCGCCGGGCTTTTGCGTTTCCAGCCAGAAGGAACCGAACAAATGAATATCATCTATGCCCCGAACACGGCTCGCTTCGACCACACCGCCCGCGCGATGAGCGAAGACGAAATGCGCCGAGTTGCGCCGTCTATCTTCGCGGTCGAGGCACATGAGAGCCGCTCTGAGCGGTTCCAGCCTATCCCCACGATTGAAGTGCTCCGCGGGCTCATGCGCGAAGGCTTTGTGCCAGTTGGCGCACGGCAAGCACGCACTCGCGACGAGGGCCGGAAGGATTTCACCAAGCATATGATCAGAATGCGCCGCCTCGACGATGGCAAGGATTACAGCGTCGGCGACACTGTATGGAGAAGCTAACCCAAGTGCATCATGCCTGTTTTGCAGGATAGGGGATCACCCATCTTCGCGCAAATGCGCCATAAATACCTCGGTCGGTGT
>NZ_JACHYV010000069.1:0-1676 GCF_014193135.1 Rhizobium sp. BK049 | reverse complement strand
GCTGCGTATAGCATCGGGACATGCCAAAATCTCCAAAGTGAAGCCATTGAAATCATTGGCATGTCGCACTTGGAAATAGAATGTACCCGGCTACAGGCGAATCTGGCGTAATCAGCATTATGGAACACCAGTGTTTGCCAGCCGCACCAAGGGCTTGCGAAGGCGGCCGCTCGCCGCGCGTAGCAGAAACAGGAGCGGCTTTCATCCATCAAGAGCGCTGAACGTCAAGACGGCGGAGAATGCGACGAGGGTTGCGGATCCGCATCGCCGGGCAAACGACGGTATCCGTTTATCACGTCCAAGGATGACCCTGCCGATCGACAGCCAGATCGAGGAGACCGCGAGGACCACGGATGCGAGAATGGTAATGGATCCTGCAGCAGACAGCTCCGCTGCGGGAGGGAGCATCGTCAGTCCGATGATCAGCGCTTTGGGATTTAACAGCGTCGTCACGGCCAGCTGCCTTACGCTCACGGCCTCGACCTGGCTCGATCCCATGCCCCAGAGCCGCAGTGCCAGGTACAGCACCCAGGTCGCCGAGATGAGTTTGACGCCTTGCGAAACCAGGGGGTGATCGCTGAGAAAAGAGCCGGCCAGACCGGATGCCGGAAGGACGATCGCAAGATATGCCAGCAGGACGGTGGCGAGTAGCGCGATCGCGCGCCCGACAGTCAGCCCCTGAGATGCCATTGCCAAAATGGCGTTGGTCGGCCCGGGCAAGATGAGAAGCGTGAAAACGCCTGATGCGAAAGGCAGAAGATGCACTGATACGGTCTCCGGTTTCCTCCGCTTCTTGCATGGTCGCGCCCGCCGGTCGTTGACAGAGATCATTTTGGCGACGGAACATTCCGGGCGCCCCGACGTTTATTGCGGTCAGGTCAGAGGTAGGCGCCATGCCTTGCATGATCAGGTTCATGCTCACTCGATTGGCCACGGGCTTTGCAATAGGATGCGCCGTGGGGTTCTTCGTTTGGCAGAACGGGTTTGCAGCAGCAGAAACGCTCGAGAATTATCTGGCACAGGGCCTTTTCATCTACCTCTTTGCGAGCACCGTCAGCGTGGGTTATCTCGCGACGGCTCTCCTCCTGGAAGAATAGCACCGGAAGATCAAAGTCCTGCTGCGCGGACGTCGGACAATCGCCAATCAAGCGTCCTGTTCCGGTTCAAGACCGGCCGGAATCTCGGACTGCAGCTCCGCCAGGCGCGTGTAAAGGCCGCCTTGGCGCATGAGCGAGGCGTGCGTCCCCTCTTCCACGATCCTGCGTCCATCGCCAGAATCCTCTCCGCCTTGAGCACGGTGGCGAGCCTGTGCGCGATCACGATCATGGTCCGCGCCGCCATCAATTCCTCCAGGCCTCGCTGGATAGCGCCGGCCTTCCCAAGGCAATGTTGTCGTAAACGGAAGCGGCAAACATCGTCACCTCCTGCGGGACAATGGCGATTTCCTTGCGCAGGGTCTGCGGGGGAAACGCCGTTGTCTCCTCGATGCTTGCTTCACGCTTTGTCCCGCGAGCGGCGATTTATCTCTTTGATCGCGGCGAATATCGTGCATCTTTCCCCCGTGCTCAGGCTACCATCCGCGCCAGCGCGCAACGCGACCAGAGCGAATGCAGGGCCTCGACGAGATGGGCGATATCGGCGTCGGAATGCAGCGGCGTCGGGGTGATGCGCAGTCG
>NZ_JACHYV010000067.1:0-1993 GCF_014193135.1 Rhizobium sp. BK049 | reverse complement strand
ACCGCAACGCTGTCGAAGAGCTTCCAGTCGGCCTTCAACGTCGTCAAGGGTTCGGTTCCGGCCCGCACCGACGTACCCGACACCGATTTCGACGCCTGCGGCAAGAAGGGCATCGCCGACCTGAAGGCGGCCAATGAAGGCGGCACGCTGTTCGGTTCGCTCGCTCAAGGTTACGGCGCGCCTCCGGCGATCGCCAATGCCTATAAGGACGTCGTCTCGAAGTTCGTCCACGGCCAGATCAAGAGCTCCGACGAAGCCGTCACCCAGCTCGTCCAGGCGATCGACGACGCCCGCTGAGACGAGGCCGATGACAAGGCTTCCCCGCGTCTTCGCGGGGAAGCTTCAGTCCCCTGACGGATATGCGGGGGCGATCATGCGGGGACAGGCATGCTGGCCAGCCCCATGACGACATGCATGACGACATGCAGCGAGGAGATGCATTCCATGAGCACAGTTGCCACCACCGATCCGGTTCTGACGCCGGGGCAGGCGAGCGGGATCTCGCTTCGAAGCCGGCTGCAGGATGCGCTGCCGAAGATCGTGTTGGCGCCGAGCTTCGTCATCACGCTGATCTTCGTCTACGGCTTCATCGTCTGGACGGCCTATCTCTCCTTCACCAATTCCAAGACCTTCCCCTCCTATCAGCTGACCGGGGCGCGCGCCTATCAGCGGCTGTGGCGCTGGACCTTCGAGAGCGATCCGCCGTCCTCCTGGTACACCTCGATCACCAACATGGCGATCTTCGGCTTCCTCTATGTCGGCATCTGTCTGGCGCTCGGCCTGCTGCTCGCCATCCTGCTCGACCAGAAGATCCGCGGCGAGGGGTTGCTCAGGCCGATCTTCCTCTATCCGATGGCGCTTTCCTTCATCGTCACCGGGGTGGCCTGGAAGTGGTTCCTCGATCCCGGCCTCGGGCTGGAGCAGACCCTGCATCACTTCGGCTGGACGAGCTTCCACTTCGACTGGATCAAGAACAAGGACTTCGTCATCTATACCGTCGTCATCGCCGGTGTCTGGCAGGCGTCCGGCTTCGTCATGGCGATGTTTTTGGCCGGTCTTCGCGGCATCGACGGCGAGATCATGAAGGCGGCTGAGATCGACGGCGCCTCGCCTTTCCAGCTCTATCGGCGCATCATCATCCCGCTCTTGCGGCCGATCTTCCTGTCGGCCTTCATCGTGCTCGCCCATATGGCGATCAAGTCCTACGACCTGGTGGTGGCGCTGACCTCAGGGGGGCCTGGCGGCTCGGCCTGGCTGCCATCCAACTTCATGTATGAATATACCTTCAAGCGCAATGAGATGGCCGTCGGCTCGGCGAGCGCCATCATCATGCTGATGACGATCTCGGCAATCATCGTTCCCTACCTCTATTCCGAACTGAAGGAGAAGGCCCGATGAGCAGCCTCACCTCTGCGATCGGCACGTCATCATCGGCAACGGCCGCCGCAGGAGCGGAGCGCGGCAACAGCGCCCGCTTTATCGGCCGCATCGTCATTTACGGCCTGCTTGTCATCTTCGCCATCCTCTATCTGATGCCGCTCTTCGTCATGCTGGTGACCTCGTTCAAGACGATGGACGAGATCCAGAACGGCAACATGCTGGCGCTGCCTGAGGCGCCGACCTTCGATCCCTGGGTCAAGGCCTGGGGCGAGGCCTGCGTCGGGCTGACCTGCGCCGGCATCAAGGGCTACTTCTGGAACTCGATCAAGATGGTGGTTCCAGCGGTGGCGATCTCCACCTTCTTCGGGGCGCTGAACGGCTATGTCCTGACCAAATGGCGTTTTCCCGGCCACACGCTGGTGTTCGGGCTGATGCTGTTTGCCTGCTTCATCCCGTTCCAGTCGGTGCTGTTGCCGATGGCGACCATTCTCGGCTCGCTCGGCCGCTTCGGCGTCACCCTGCAGAACGCCACCGGCTGGAACTTCGGCTTCGGCAATTCGACGGTCAATCTGGTCTTCGTCCACGTCGTCTACGGCCTCGGCTTCACGACGTT
>NZ_JACHYV010000066.1:0-2052 GCF_014193135.1 Rhizobium sp. BK049 | reverse complement strand
GGACAACGTAACCACCGGGTGACCGGTCCACCGAACCGTGAGGCGAAGTGGAAACTGCCAGCACAAAGGCGGTGAGGTGCAAGGGATGAGCAATGACGACCAACACAAGTGAACTTCCGATAAACGCCGTAACAAGGAACAAGCCAAATGTGCTGATAGGCTTGAACCAAAAGGTGTGCAGCAAGGTGTGGTCCTTTCCGGTTGGACCTCCATGGACGGAAAGCTGCCGGCGAAAAGGAAGGGTCCGACTGGCTCTGAGATTCATGCGGAACAGGGTAAGCCCATAGCGCTGCCGGTAACGGCAGGCGAACCGTAAGGAACGCTGTTGGTGTTGTGGGTAAAGGAAGGCGGAGAAAGCGAAGGCCCGGCTGTAATGGTCGGGATACGGGCTGCAACATCGCCCGACACGAAAGTGGGCAGACTTCCGCTCGGTCATTCATGGCGAGAGAACATGACTAATTGCTGGACGAGGAAAAGCAGATGACGGCAATCGGTGCGAAAGCAGCGAATGCTGGTGCGTCCTCGCACGGAGGGCAGATTTGGGATCAGACAGACTGGTCGCAGATTGAAGCAACCGTGAAGCGACTTCAAGTGCGTATCGCCAAGGCCACTCGCGAATGCCGATGGGGCAAGGTAAAAGCCTTGCAACGTCTGCTGACCCGCTCGCACAGCGGCAAGATGCTGGCTGTGAAGCGGGTGACGGAGAATCGCGGGAAGAAAACGCCGGGAGTGGACGGAGAAATCTGGACAACCCCGGTGGCCAGATGGAAGGGAGTAATGTCGCTGCGGCATCACGGCTACCGTACCATGCCGTTGCGACGCGTTTATATTCCCAAGAGTAACGGCAAGAAGCGCCCGCTCGGGATACCCCGTATGCTGTGCCGCGCAATGCAAGCCTTATGGAAGCTTGCGCTGGAACCAGTGACGGAGACCTTGGCGGACCCGAATTCCTATGGATTTCGGCCCAAACGCTCGACAGCCGACGCCATTGAGCAGTGCTTCATCACGTTGGCAAGACGGAAGTCCGCCACGTGGGTTCTAGAGGGCGATATCAAAAGCTGTTTCGATGAAATCAGCCATGATTACATCCTCGAGCATATGCCTATGGACAAGGCGATCCTGCGGAAGTGGCTTCAAGCCGGATATGTTGAAGAGGGAACTCTGTTCGAGACGCGGGCGGGAACCCCGCAAGGGGGCGTGATTTCGCCCACAATCGCTAACAGAGTGTTGGATGGGCTTGAGGCCGCAGTCGATGCAAGCGTGGGATCGTCGAAATCCACGTACCGAAAAGCCAAGCCCCACGTCATCCGTTATGCCGACGACTTTATCGTAACCAGTGCATCGAAAGAGGTGCTGGAACACAAGGTCTTGCCGGCGATCAGGAAATACCTGGCTGTTCGTGGACTGGAACTCTCGGACGAGAAAAGCAGAATCACGAACATTGCGGATGGTTTCGATTTTCTGGGCCAGAATGTGCGAAAGTACAACGGCAAACTTCTCATCACGCCGTCCAAACACAGCGTCAAGGCGCTGCTGGATAAGGTCCGGAGAATCATCAAAGGCAACGCCGCCATCGCGCAGGAAGGATTGATACAAATGCTGAACCCGATCATTCGGGGATGGGCGATGTATCACCGCCATGTCGTGGCGAAGGCGACCTTCTCTTCGATAGACTTCTACATCTGGCGCATGCTCTGGAGATGGGCGTGCCGACGACACCCTAACAAAGGAGCACGGTGGATCAGGAGAAGGTATTTCAGGGTCAACGGTAGCCAGTCATGGGATTTCAGCACGGAGGACGCCAAGTATGGGCTTGTCCGTGCAGCGGCTGTCCCAATCAAGAGACATGCCAAAATTCCGGCGCTGGCTAACCCGTTCGATCCCACATGGGATGACTACCTCGCCCGCCGTCAGGACGCGAAACATACCGCCGGGGAGCCCGGTGTCACAACGTGGCGCTGGAGAATGGCTTGAGCCGGGTGCGGAGTGATCCGCACGCCCGGTTCTTAGGGGGCGGCGGGGCAGCAATGCCCCGCTGCTACCCGACTTTGC
>NZ_JACHYV010000065.1:0-2053 GCF_014193135.1 Rhizobium sp. BK049 | reverse complement strand
GGCAGCTAACCACGGTAGGGTCAGCGACTGGGGTGAAGTCGTAACAAGGTAGCCGTAGGGGAACCTGCGGCTGGATCACCTCCTTTCTAAGGAAGCTGTGGAATTGGTAAGACGACCGGCCTGATCTTCGGATCTCCCCGGTATGAACCTTCCCGTGCTTTTTAGAACATAGATGGCGCCAGTCAGGCGACCATCGAAACGCAATACGCCGCGTAGACTACGGTCACGACGGTATGGCGAGCTTTCGCCGTCCACGTTTCTCTTTCTTCAAGAAGACAAAGAACCGCGTCGCTCCAGTTTGACTGGACCGGTTTGACGAGAATGGGCCCGTAGCTCAGTTGGTTAGAGCACACGCTTGATAAGCGTGGGGTCGGAAGTTCAAGTCTTCCCGGGCCCACCATTTGCATTTGGTGAATGGGGGTTGGGAAAAGACGGCAGACGCGGAAAGTTGCCGAACCTGGAGCGATCCAGGCGATCGAGCTGATGGGGCTGTAGCTCAGCTGGGAGAGCACCTGCTTTGCAAGCAGGGGGTCAGCGGTTCGATCCCGCTCAGCTCCACCAAATCGATTGGTGTTGAGACTGACGGCGATGATGTCTTCTGAAGAAAAACAAAGTTTGCACGACGCCATCAGCGTCTGTGCCTGTTCTGCATATATCGTGAAGAGAAGATTGATCTGGAGGCTTCCAGGTGTCGGGTTTTGCCCGATGTCCGAGCTCAGTTCCCATGATGTCGTGGATGGTCTAGCCGACCGGAAACGAAAGAGGGACTGAAGGTAGGAAGGAAGCTTGTCGCTCTGAGTCGTTGTTGTTTGCTGATCTTTAGGGATGAGCATCTGACGGACGACTTGATTACCGTTGCCTGACCGCGCGGTATCGGATCCAATCTCGAGAAGCTGGTCTTAAGACCTGACACAAGCGAGCTGCTCGGCGTAGCTCCAATAAAGTGATCAGGTCGAACACGTCGATGGCATTGTTAGAAAGCGTAATTGTAAAAGGTAATTACGCATGTTTGGCCCGGCTGGCGGCAATCGCAAGGTTGTCCGGATAGTCGGATTTGGCACCCCACGAGGGCGAAAGCCGAGTGGATAAGGTTTGCCAAATCAAACAAAGACGATGAGCATTGGCAATGAGAACGATTAAGTGTCGTAAGGGCATTTGGTGGATGCCTTGGCATGCACAGGCGATGAAGGACGTGATACGCTGCGAAAAGCCGTGGGGAGCTGCGAATGAGCTTTGATCCATGGATCTCCGAATGGGGCAACCCACCTTAAATGCTTGGAAAATCATTCTGGTTGTCGGGTCTTCGACCCGACGTTACGGCGAACGATCGCCGACGGCCTCTGGCCTGTATGGGAACTTCCCGATACAGCGCAGAGCGCGTCGCCGGTCGTCCGGCGCGCCCACGCAGCGCTGCACGAAGTGCAGAACAAGCGTGAGTGAAAACCCGAATGGTTTCCAAGCATTGTTATAAGGTATCTGCACCTGAATACATAGGGTGTAAGAAGCGAACGCAGGGAACTGAAACATCTAAGTACCTGCAGGAAAGGACATCAACCGAGACTCCGCAAGTAGTGGCGAGCGAACGCGGACCAGGCCAGTGGCAATTGTGATTAAAGTGGAACGCTCTGGAAAGTGCGGCCGTAGTGGGTGACAGCCCCGTACGCGTAGATATCACGATTGTCCTAGAGTAGGGCGGGACACGAGAAATCCTGTCTGAACATGGGGAGACCACTCTCCAAGCCTAAGTACTCGTGCATGACCGATAGCGAACAAGTACCGTGAGGGAAAGGTGAAAAGCACCCCGACAAGGGGAGTGAAATAGAACCTGAAACCGGATGCCTACAAACAGTCGGAGCCTGAAAGGGTGACGGCGTACCTTTTGTATAATGGGTCAACGACTTAGTGTAACAAGCAAGCTTAAGCCGGTAGGTGTAGGCGCAGCGAAAGCGAGTCTGAACAGGGCGATATAGTTTGTTGCATTAGACCCGAAACCGAGTGATCTAGCCATGAGCAGGTTGAAGGTTGGGTAACACCAACTGGAGGACCGAACCCG
>NZ_JACHYV010000064.1:0-2519 GCF_014193135.1 Rhizobium sp. BK049 | reverse complement strand
AGGGCGATATAGTTTGTTGCATTAGACCCGAAACCGAGTGATCTAGCCATGAGCAGGTTGAAGGTTGGGTAACACCAACTGGAGGACCGAACCCGCATCTGTTGCAATAGATTGGGATGACTTGTGGCTAGGGGTGAAAGGCCAATCAAACTCGGAAATAGCTGGTTCTCCGCGAAATCTATTTAGGTAGAGCGTCGAGCGAATACCCCCGGGGGTAGAGCACTGGATGGGCTATGGGGACTCACCGTCTTACTGATCCTAACCAAACTCCGAATACCGGGGAGTACTACTCGGCAGACACACGGCGGGTGCTAACGTCCGTCGTGAAAAGGGCAACAACCCTAACCTCCAGCTAAGGTCCCCAAGTCATGGCTAAGTGGGAAAGGATGTGAGGATCCCAAAACAACCAGGATGTTGGCTTAGAAGCAGCCATCATTTAAAGAAAGCGTAACAGCTCACTGGTCTAAATAAGGGTCTTTGCGCCGAAAATGTAACGGGGCTGAAGCCATGCACCGAAGCTGAGGATTCCTCGCAAGAGGAGTGGTAGCGGAGCGTTCCGTAAGCTGATGAAGGGAGACCCGTGAGGGCTCCTGGAGGTATCGGAAGTGCGAATGTTGACATGAGTAACGATAAAGAGGGTGAGAGACCCTCTCGCCGAAAGACCAAGGGTTCCTGCTTAAAGTTAATCTGAGCAGGGTTAGCCGGCCCCTAAGACGAGGCGGACACGCGTAGTCGATGGGAACCACGTTAATATTCGTGGGCCTGGTGGTAGTGACGGATTGCACAAGTTGTTCTGGTTTATTGGATTATCAGGGCAGCGGAGCGGTTCCAGGAAATAGCTCCACCGTATAGACCGTACCCGAAACCGACACAGGTGGTCAGGTAGAGTATACCAAGGCGCTTGAGAGAACTATGTTGAAGGAACTCGGCAAATTGCACGCGTAACTTCGGAAGAAGCGTGACCCCATTTTAGGCAACTATGATGGGGTGGCACAGACCAGGGGGTAGCGACTGTTTATCAAAAACACAGGGCTCTGCGAAGTCGCAAGACGACGTATAGGGTCTGACGCCTGCCCGGTGCTGGAAGGTTAAGAGGAGAGGTGCAAGCTTTGAATCGAAGCCCCAGTAAACGGCGGCCGTAACTATAACGGTCCTAAGGTAGCGAAATTCCTTGTCGGGTAAGTTCCGACCTGCACGAATGGCGTAACGACTTCCCCGCTGTCTCCAACATAGACTCAGTGAAATTGAATTCCCCGTGAAGATGCGGGGTTCCTGCGGTCAGACGGAAAGACCCCGTGCACCTTTACTATAGCTTTACACTGGCATTCGTGTCGGCATGTGTAGGATAGGTGGTAGGCTTTGAAGCGGGGACGCCAGTTTCCGTGGAGCCATCCTTGAAATACCACCCTTATCGTCATGGATGTCTAACCGCGGCCCGTCATCCGGGTCCGGGACAGTGTATGGTGGGTAGTTTGACTGGGGCGGTCGCCTCCGAAAGAGTAACGGAGGCGCGCGATGGTGGGCTCAGACCGGTCGGAAATCGGTCGTCGAGTGCAATGGCATAAGCCCGCCTGACTGCGAGACTGACAAGTCGAGCAGAGACGAAAGTCGGTCATAGTGATCCGGTGGTCCCGCGTGGAAGGGCCATCGCTCAACGGATAAAAGGTACGCCGGGGATAACAGGCTGATGACCCCCAAGAGTCCATATCGACGGGGTTGTTTGGCACCTCGATGTCGGCTCATCGCATCCTGGGGCTGGAGCAGGTCCCAAGGGTTTGGCTGTTCGCCAATTAAAGCGGTACGTGAGCTGGGTTCAGAACGTCGTGAGACAGTTCGGTCCCTATCTGCCGTGGGTGTAGGAATATTGACAGGATCTGTCCCTAGTACGAGAGGACCGGGATGGACATATCTCTGGTGGACCTGTTGTCCTGCCAAGGGCATAGCAGGGTAGCTATATATGGACGGGATAACCGCTGAAGGCATCTAAGCGGGAAACCCACCTGAAAACGAGTGTTCCCTATCAGAGCCGTGGAAGACGACCACGTTGATAGGCCGGGTGTGGAAGTGCGGCAACGCATGAAGCTTACCGGTACTAATAGCTCGATCGGCTTGATCGTTCTCATTGTTCATGCTCATCAGCCAAAGCTGATGAAGCCTGACCTTGTCCTGACGCGCCAAGGGCGCTGCGGACGGCCCGCGCCACAAAGCGCGACGGCCTCTGGCCTGTATGGGTGCCGCAAGCTCCCGCAGCCGGAAAGATCAAAGACGTGTTCAAAACAAAACAGGCTTACGCCTGCCAGCTTCTCAAACAACAAGTTGCGCTTTGCCGACCTGGTGGTTATGGCGGGGTGGCTGCACCCGTTCCCTTTCCGAACACGGCCGTGAAACGCCCCTGCGCCCATGGTACTTCGTCTTAAGACGCGGGAGAGTAGGTCGCTGCCAGGTCTGCAAATCGCAACTCAGTTGATAAAATCTTCTCAATCACAAGCCAACGGCCCAAAGCCGAAACAAAGGGCCGC
>NZ_JACHYV010000063.1:0-3299 GCF_014193135.1 Rhizobium sp. BK049 | reverse complement strand
GAACTCCCGCGCCCCGCGTGCCGTCTGGAAGGTGCGGCTGTCGGAAAGCGCACCATCGCCTGCCATCACCGCACGCAGCGCCTCGTTCAGCTTGCGGACATCGTCATTGGTGTGGGCAAGCACCAGCAGTTCGTCACCGCGAAGACGGCCATCCCTGCCCTCAGAGACAGACCGGCCGACGGCCTGTCTGCGCGCCTCGGTCCAGTCACCGACCATCCGGTCGATTGCTGCCGAACGCGTCTCCTCCTCGACAAGATGACCATGCCGGGCATAAACGTCGAGCCCCTTTTCCACCTCGCCGTGGGCAAAGAGCCGCGAGGCCTGGCGCGCCCACTCTTCGCCTTGGCGGCGCACGCCGGCAAGCTCGGCAAAACCGATGCGTTCGCTGATCGCCCGAAAGGCAGCACCCGCCTGGATCGGCTGCAGCTGCATGGCGTCGCCGACGAGAACGACTTTCGCGCCCGCCTCCTCGACGATGTCAAGCACACGGGCCATCTGTTGCGACGACACCATGCCGGCTTCATCGATGACGAGCACATCACCGCGGTGGAGTGCATCGCGCCCATTGGCCCAGGCCAGTTCCCAGGCGGCGAGCGTGCGCGACTTGATGCCGGAACTGTCTTCCAACCCTTCGGCCGCCTTGCCGGCAACGGCGGCACCGATCACCCGGCGCCCCTGGCTTTCCCAGGCAAGGCGGGCTGCCGTCAGCAGCGTTGACTTGCCGGCGCCGGCAAGGCCGACAACGGCGGCAATGCCGCTGCCGCCGGTGACATGGCGGATGGCATCGACCTGTTCCGCATCGAGCTTGAACGGCTTTTGTGGATCGCCGGTCTCGACGCGCTCGATCGCCGCATCGACCTGCCGAGCCGAAACGCCGAAGCCTGCTTGCTCCGACAGAACCCGCGCCGAACGCGCCATGTCATATTCGATGCGCAGTATCTCGCGTGTGGTGAAGACTGCCGGGTCTGAGACCTTAAGCGTTTCTCCATCGATCTCCTGCGGCTTCAGCATCACAAGTTCATCCGACGCCATCAGCCGGGCGCGGATGTTGGCGAAGTCTGCCGGATCGTCGACATATCGATGCAGCGCCCTGGCGATATCCTTCTCGTCGAAGGTGGAGCGTTCATTGCCGAGCTGCTTCAAGAGAAGCTCCGGCTCTGCCAGCAGCCGGTCAGCCATCTCCTGCCGGCGCGCGAGATCGGCCGGTGCGAAATAGAGCTCCCTCCTCTTTCGCGCCAATGCCGCCTTCTCCGGCCCAAGATGTTTTTGCGCGATGCCGTCCAGCCCCTGTTCGGCATAGGAACGACCGTCGAGCCGGATCTCATGACCGGCGAGCGCCAGGTGCCGGTTGGCCGTTTCCGCCCAGGCGATCTTCCAGGCCTTCAAGGTTTCCTTGTCGCCTGCCCATACCCTGTAGACGATCTTGCCATTCGGTCGATCGGGCGTGACAATGCGTAGCGGCTTGCCGTCTTCGCCAAGAACAGGAACCTTCTTCCGGCCGAAGCCGTCCTCCGTCAGCGGACGCAGCGTGGTCATGAGATGGATGTGCGGGTTGCCGTCGTTGTCATGATAGACCCAGTCGGCCACCATTCCCATCGACGTGAAGCTGTCCCGGACGAACTCCCGGACAAGCGCGATGTTCTCCGCTCGCGTCAGTTCCTCCGGCAGTGCGATGATTAGCTCGCGGGCGAGCTGCGCGTCCGCCCGCGTCTCGGAAGCATCGAGCGCATTCCAGAGCACCTCACTCGCTTTGGCAACGGATTGCCCACCGATCGCCGCCGTCAGCCAAGCCGGGATCTGATCGGGTAGCGCCAGTTCCTCATGCACCAGTTCCCGCGCCCCACCACGATAGCTGAAGGACGTTCCGGCCAGCTCGTCTATCATCCGGGCGCGATGACGATAGGCGGCGGCCGAGACGATGCTGCGCCCCGCTCCCCTGCTGATCACCTGCGCCCTGACGAACATGATTGCCACAGCGGCCCCGCACACCTTCCAAGCACGTCGCGCGAGCGACGTATATTGCGCCCTCAAATCGATCGGACCGCAGGGCCGATGCCGCTTTTCCGAAACGCGCCTATCGATCGGAATTGCGGCTGCGACATTTTCAGATTGATGCAAAATAGACTATTTAACTATTTTATTCTAGTTAGTATAATGATGAGAAACACGGCTGGGGATGGCCGGCAATGGCGCATGGCGGCCATGGCGAGCTATGCTTACTTTCTAACTCTGATCGGAAGCTTTACGTGAATATAGCGGTTGGCCCTGGGCGGTAAGCCACCGCTTCTGACGGCCAAGACTTCGATTCGATTCACATGTTGTTCTTCGCAGGATCGGGTGAATACAAAACGACCAATTCCCCTCAGAGACGACCGCCGACTGAGAGGCTGCCTTGTTTGCGAATCACCAGAATTGGGCGCTGCTACCCGGCCCATTGAACGGCACGCGCCACATAGACGGGTATGCCGGTTGCTAACGTGATATCCTTGATGATTGGCGCCAGCGAGCCGAGTTCGTCCGCGATCAGCGCAACGAGTTTGGGATAGTTGGTATCGATGCCAGTGTCGTCGACAGCCCAAGCATTCATCCAATCGCCGCCGTTGACGCGGAATTCGTGCGTGTCGCAATCGATTTCGAGGTCGTCCAGCAGATCGATGGTGAAGCGCCGGAAAGTGTCGTTCTCACCCTCCAGCTGATATTCGGCGAATTCATCGTCCCCGATGAGAACCCTCCGTTGCAATTCCATGATGACGTGGATCCGATCAATTGCCGCCTCGAGTCCATCGACCAGGCGATCGTGAAGCTCGCGCGAGAAGCTGCTGTCGCAGCCGAAGCGGTTTGCCAGGACGATGAGTCGGAAACCGGCAAGCTTGGTGTAGAGCATGAGGTTCTGATCGGTTGTCATAATGTGATCTCCTTCATCTTGATGACGGAGATCGGCGCCTCTGTTGCAAAGAGGGGTCAGGGACCGCGGAACGCGGCTTGCAAGCGGGGGAACCGATTTTTCCAGAGCGCAGTGAAACGCGCGGCGGAAAAATTGGGGGCGACCGCGCCGTCCTTGACGCCGGAGTGCGACCTGAAAGTCGCATGAATCTCTGTTTCGAGAGGAGAACACGTGATGTGAACTTTACGAAACCGACCGTTCCATCAGTCGTTCCCTACCCGAACATGCGAAGTTGGCAACGACTCCGTGTGGAGCTTCGAGGACAACGTAACCACCGGGTGACCGGTCCACCGAACCGTGAGGCGAAGTGGAAACTGCCAGCACAAAGGCGGTGAGGTGCAAGGGATGAGCAATG
>NZ_JACHYV010000062.1:0-3453 GCF_014193135.1 Rhizobium sp. BK049 | reverse complement strand
CTCCGCACCGCAACCCGCCGCTACCGCCCCGAATACAGCAACCCAAAACCGCTGGAGCGAACTCAAAACTGGATAAAACTTGGGGGCAAGGTCAGCATGGCTGTCGACAAAGCAGATTGGTCAACGCTTCAGGCTGGCCGAAGACTATGCTTTCAAGGCGTCCGTTTCTAAAGCCTATGAAGGTTATCGCCGCGAGGCACGCGACTTGAGCGGCGAATTCGCCCAGTCGCTTTTCCAGTCGGCTCTAAACCGATTGGACGAACCGCCTCTGCGCTTGCTCGACAAACCGACGCCCGGCAGTCCGGTTCATGAATTCCTTGAAGGCAGCCTGGTCCAGAAACTTGCGGAACAGACTAAAGAAATCATGCCGAAGCTCAGCAGAAGGAAGGCTGAGACGACCACTGGTCCTGGGTGATAGTGGAGTCGAAGGGCGATTTGCTACGGCGAGGCACCTTGCCTCGCCAACAACACACAGCAGGTCACTCGGCATACGGCCGAACGTCAGTCCGTGCTCACGCAGGCATAGATATAGTAGCCGTACCCACACTCATTGCCGCCATGTGTAAGGAGGTGGCGCAGCTGGGGTTTTCTCGTTCCACAGACTTTGGCTACGTAATCATTCAAGTCTCTCTTGCAGCGCAGGTGCTCCCAATATGATCCCATTGGATGCTCACCAGTCCTAATTAAGTGCAACTCTGCTGAGGCATTCGCAATTCGGTTTTCCAGAGAGTTAACTGCGCTGGTGAGACTAGACTTATCGGACTGCAGCTGCTGAATCTCTCCGCCCAAGGCGAGGACATTCCGCTTGTACTCGCTTCCAAGGTCGAAGCCGGCCAGTTCCTCTAACGGCATTGTTACAGTGTAAGGGCCGTGGTTAGTGTCCAGTCCGACGACGAAGCGCTCGAATTTCGTTGAACCCTCTTTAGTTGGAGTGCCCTTTCGTTCACATATGACCGAGAAAGATCGTTTCACGTCAAACTCTTTGGTCGTATTGTCGAGCCTGAGATTTTCACCGCTGTCGGTGAGACCAGTTGTCCAGCAGTCCGCCACTGCCGTGTCGTAGGTGATCCCACGGAAACGCAGGTTCGTTTTGTCGCGATTGAAATCGACCGTCAGGATAGCAGCTCGGGGTTCGACGAGCACATGCGTGATGTACGTCTCGTTTATCTCGAGCGCTCGGCATTGGTTGAGCGAATTCAAAGCGTCAACCACGACCGTGTTGTCGAACCTGAACAGTTCGTTTTGCCGGTCTCTCGTTTGGAGGTGCTCCTTGCAGAATGATTGCATCCATTGGCGGGCGTCGCTCTGAGAACCGCCAAAGCCGACGTCGATCGCCTTCACTGTTGCTGTGAAGTCGAACCCGGAGCTTGACTGTGAAATCTCACCACTCGCGGAGCAATGATTGTTGAAGAGGAAGTCTTTCTCTATCGCCAATCTGGTCTCAATCGATATGTTGCGCACACTGTTAGCGTATACTTCGCCGCACGAAATACGGGCCTCGGCGCTTCCTGCGATCATTAATGCTCCAGCAAGGAATAATGATAACCTGATCATAATGGGCCCCCTCTGATTCGAACTGAAGTCGCATAGCGTTGTCACTTGCAACTCTTTCTCGAAGTTACACCAACACTAGAGCTGCGCAATTAGCTCATTCTGGTGAACTAAATCGCAACTGGTGAGTAAGGCCAAATGACCACCAACTATATTCTTACGAATACTCGTGAATCAGTCCCGCGTCTGGATGACCTCTTCAAATCCGGTCTCGGACACCCATAATCCTTCCTGGGTGCGCACCGTGATCAGCGTGTAGCACTCGGGCGGCCTGGGGTTTCCCTCGATGCGGTGCAGGTCGCTGATGAAGGACGATAGGCCGACACGGGCAACACCCAAGGCGGGCTTGCGGCCATCCTCGCCGGCCATCTCAGCGTCGCGCATCACCCAGTGGAGGATCCCGCCGATCATGTCGGCGGCGATCTTCTCGACGCCGTCGGAGATCCGATCGTCGGCGAACTGGCGCACGAAGTGGTCCACGCTGGCGGCGCGTTCTCTGGTGATCATATTCGATTGTCCTCGTTAGTGGATAAGGGAGGCGATAACGGCGCCCCAGATGGAAAAGGAAGTGACGAAAACGCAGATGGCCAAGAAGGCGAGCGAATCCTTGAAACTCAACACGGTGAGGATCCTTCCAGGGGAGAGGTGACGAGCGCCGACCCACCCAGAGATTGAGCCTCGCGGAGCGGAGGGCGGACTGTCTGAGAAGCACGCACATTGCGGGGCTAATGTTGCCGCGCATGACGTAGGCGCGGAGTGTCGCCAGCTCGGCGATGGAGCGGAACGCTGCCGTAATGTGCGGCGCTGGCGTCGTCATTTTGCCGGTGAGGTACCAGAAGGGAAAGCGCCGCTCGATAGAGTCTTTGCGCCGTTGGGCGGCTGAAAGCTTGGATTTCATGGGGTTGCCTCGTTGCATGTCGCTGGAAGGCCGCACGCCTAGGGGACAGAAGCGTGCGACCGCGCAAGCGACATGAGGGGGAGAGTGCTTGCGCTCACCGGCCGGGGGCAGGGGTGACCGGCTCGGAGATTAGAATTCTTGCGGTGGCGATGCGGGCGCGCATGGTGGCGGCCTTGGCGAGATATGCCGCCATTTCGTCGGCGGCCTGGCGCTGGCGGGCTGTCTCCCAATCGGTGGGTATGCGCATGCGCGTGGAATGTTGGCTTGGCATTGCTGTTTCTCCAAAGGGTGGAACGCAAAAGCCCGGCACAAGGCCGGGCTACGTGCGTCAGGCGTCGGCCTTTATGCCCTTAAGCTCGGCCATACGCCTTGCGACCAACCAGAGCGCTTTGTTGAGCTTGACGTCTTGGTCAATGCCCTTGACAGCGCGCGTGGAAACGTTGCGGCGGCGGCCCTGATCGTCACTAACGGTGCCGTGCAGACCGCCGCGAATGACGTTCTCTTGGACGACGTTGAACTGGGTCCACAGATCGTTTCCTCGATCGGCGACGCGCTTGGTTGTCAGAAACCGTGCTGGGTCGATTGCCTGGGCGAGATCGCTGTCCTGATCGTCGAAGCGCAGTACATGCGCGGCCTCGGCAATAATCTCTTCTCGTCTTTATCAAGCTGAATCCCGCTCCAGTCGGCAGGCGCGGCAAGCGCAGCCTCGGCATTGCGCAGCACCTCGTAGGTGCCTTCAATTACTTTGCCTTGGACGCCCTCGGGGGTACCGCTATGGCGCACCTTCAAGCTGTCCAAGGTGCCGGTCTGGCTGACCAGCGAGTTCTTGCAGACGATGCGGAAGAGGCCAGCCATAAGGTCGTAGGCCGCCGTACCGTCATTGGCGTTCTTCAGAATGATCTCGAATACGGTACATTCTATTTCCAAGTGCGACATGCCAATGATTTCAATGGCTTCACTTTGGAGATTTTGGCATGTCCCGATGCTATACGCAGCTTGCCCTC
>NZ_JACHYV010000061.1:0-3757 GCF_014193135.1 Rhizobium sp. BK049 | reverse complement strand
GCCGGATTACGTTGCGCTCGGACCGGTCTGGCCGACGATTCTCAAACAGATGAAATGGGCGCCGCAAGGCATTGAACGTGTTGCGGACTGGCGCCAGCGTGTCGGCGCGATACCGCTCGTCGCCATTGGGGGGATCACTGCCGAACGCGCGCCGCTGGTGCTGGAAAAAGGCGCCGATAGTGCTGCCGTGGTCACCGATATCACCCGCAACGCGGATCCCGAGGCCCGCACGCGACAGTGGCTGGCCGCGACCGCGCCATGGCGGCCCGCGAAAGAGGTATGAAAGGGTTGATCTTGCCGACAGCGCGGAAACCTTTAATGCTGCTCTGGCGTTTCGGCAGCGATAAAAAATGATCCCTCGTATCAAGACTAGAGAATCGTCACTTCTTCCCGGAGCCGGCGTCTTCGAGCGGCTGCTCGAGGCGGGCTTTGCGGGTGATATCGAAACCAGCGCCGCCTCGCGCACCGTTCTTTCGACGGACAACTCGATCTATCAGGTAGAGCCGGCGGGGATCCTCTTTCCCAAGGATATCGAGGACATGAAGACCGTGATGCGGGTCCTCTCCGAAGACCCGTTCCGCGGTCTGCGCGTCGTCGCGCGCGGCGGCGGCACCGGCACCAATGGCCAATCGCTGACGGACGGCCTCGTCGTCGACTGCTCACGGCATATGAACCGGATCCTGGAGATCGATCCGGTGCGGCGTGTCGCTCGCGTCGAAGCCGGCGTCGTCAAGGACCAGCTCAATCGCGTCCTTGAGGATCATGGCCTGTTCTTCGCACCGGAACTTTCGACCTCCAATCGGGCGACGATCGGCGGCATGGTCTCGACCGATGCCTGCGGCCAGGGCTCCTGTCTCTACGGCAAAACGAGCAACCATGTGCTCGGCCTCAGGATCGTCCTGACCGACGCAACGGATTGGTGGTCGCGTCCTCTCGACGACGTGTCTCTCGCCGAAATCAAGTCACGCGGCGACCGCGTCGGGGAGATCCATCGGACGATCGACGGCATTGCGCGCGATAAGCGCGAGCGCATCGAGGAAATTTTTCCGCGCCTGAACCGCTACATGACGGGTTATGACCTCGCGCATATCCGCCGCGAGGACGGACGCTTCGATCTCAATGCGATTATGTGCGGCTCGGAAGGCACGCTGGCGATGATCGCCGAGATCGAGCTCAATCTGTTGCCGATCCCGAAATATGCGGCGCTGGTCAATATCCGCTATGACGACTTCAAAACAGCCCTCGAAGACGCAAGGTCGCTGACCGCGCTGAATGTCGCCTCAGTGGAGACGATCGACGAGAAGGTGCTTGGCCTTGCCAAGGACGACATCGTGTGGAGCGGCATCGCCCGGTTTTTTCCGGACGATCCGCGCGGCGCGGCCAACGGCATCAATATCGCTGAGGTGTTGGCCGACGAACCGATGGAGTTGGAACAGAAGCTCATGGCGGTGACGTCGGCACTGGCCGGCGCCGATGTCGTCCGCAACATCGGCCTTACGATCGCCCGGGAGAAAGCGGACGTCGAGGCGATATGGGCCATGCGCAAGCGCGCAGTCGGCCTTCTCGGCAGTGTCGAAGGCCCGGTGCGCCCGGTGGCTTTCGTCGAGGATACTGCCGTCCCTCCCGACAATCTCGCCGCCTATATCCGCGAATTCCGCGCGCTCCTCGATGCCGCGGGCGTCTCCTACGGCATGTTCGGGCATGTGGATGCGGGCGTGCTTCACGTGCGGCCGGCCCTCGACCTGACGCGGGACGACCATGTCCCGCTCATCCGGGAAATCACCGACGCGGTGGTGGCGCTTACCCGCAAGCATGGCGGCGTTCTCTGGGGAGAGCACGGCAAGGGTGTGCGGTCAGAATATGTGCCGGAATTCTTCGAGGATCTCTATCCTAGCCTTCAGCAGATCAAAAAGGCGTTCGATCCGGAGAACCGCCTCAATCCGGGCAAGATCGCCACACCCGGCGATGGCGCACTGATGAAGATCGACGAGGTTCCCTTGCGTGGAAGCGTCGACCGCATCATTGGCAACGAGATCCGCGCAGCCTTCGACAATGCGGCCTATTGCAACGGAAACGGCGCCTGTTTCGATTTCGACGAGACCAGCCCGATGTGCCCGTCCTACAAGGCAACCCGCAACCGGCTTTACTCGCCGAAAGGGCGCGCCGCTTTGATGCGGGAATGGCTGCGGCTGCTCGTCGAGCAGGGCATCGATCCCCGTAAAGAAGCGGTTCGGCTCCGCAATTCCAACAAGGCGATCGGGTTCATCAGACGGGCGTTCAATTCGCTGAACCCGGCCAACCGCTCCGATTTTTCGCACGAAGTGCGGGCCGCCATGGATACCTGCCTTGCCTGCAAGGCCTGCGCCGGTCAATGTCCCGTCAAGGTCAGCGTCCCGGCGTTCCGGTCGAAGTTCCTGAACCTCTATTACGGCCGCTACCTCAGGCCGCTGAAAGATCCGCTGGTGGCCGGCATCGAGACGACGTTGCCGCTGATGGCGCAGATCCGTCCTCTCTACAATCTCCTTTCCGGAACGGCTGCCGGCCGCGCGGCGATGAAGCTTGTCGGCCTGACCGCGCTGCCGAAGATGCCGCCGGCATCGCTGGCCGGCCTCGGCGTCCCCGTCGCCGACGCGGAGCAGATTGTGACGATGTCTTCCGAGGCGCGCGCCCGCACCGTCGTCTTCGTTCCCGATGCCTTCACCGCGCAATTCGACCCCAAAGTGGTCGTCGCCGCCGTCGAGGTCGCCCGCAAGCTCGGCCTTGTGCCGTTGATCGCGCCGCCGCTCACCAACGGAAAGGCGCTGCATGTGCACGGTTATCTCGACCGCTTCGAAAAGGCGGCCGCCGCGACCTCGCGCTCTCTGGATCGTTTGGCGAAAACCGGCGTGCCGCTTGTCGGGCTGGACCCGTCCATGACCCTTGCTTATCGCAGCGAGTACAAGACCCTGCCGAAAGGGCCATCCCACGCATCCGTGCTGCTACCGCAGGAATGGCTCGCCGCAAACGGCAGGAACCTGGCGGAGGCGATCCGGCGGCAGGCCGGGGCGACGGTCCGGCTTCTGCCGCACTGCACCGAACGCACCAACATGCCCTCGGCGGTCGCGCAATGGAAAGCAGTCTTCCGCAGCCTCGGCATCGAGCTGCAGGTGGCCGACGCCGGCTGCTGCGGAATGGCGGGAACGTTCGGCCACGAAGTCCGCAACAGAGAGATTTCCGAAAAGCTCTATACGATGAGCTGGGCACAGATCACCGCCGGCGAGGAAGGGACCGTGGTCATGGCGAGCGGCTATTCCTGCCGGTCGCAGGTCAAGGAAATAGACCGCAGGACGATCCCCCATCCTCTGGAAGTCATCCGGGATCTGTTAGGTTGAAAACCCGGGTGCCGCAGGCAAGCAGCGAGACCGTGGAGTAGGATCGCGGTCGGTTTCGCGGCTATCCGAAACGAAGCTGCGGCGTCTCGCAGGGAAAGAGCCCGCACGCCAGTGCCGGCCTGCTGACAAACCACTGCAAAACCCGCGCCTCATCCCAGGATTTGTGCCGAGGATCTGCGCGGGCCGTCAGATGCTCGACACCAGGCCGAGCACGACGCATGGCGATGTTGAACAGCTCACCACATGAATCAAGTTCCATAATTCAGCTTATGCCAGATTCGCCTGTAAGAGGGGTACATTCTATTTCCAAGTGCGACATGCCAATGATTTCAATGGCTTCACTTTGGAGATTTTGGCATGTCCCGATGCTATACGCAGCTTGCCCT
>NZ_JACHYV010000060.1:0-3952 GCF_014193135.1 Rhizobium sp. BK049 | reverse complement strand
CGGGCCGATGAGGCCTAAAGCAGCACACACGACAGAATGAAAACTGTCAGGTATCATCCCGGTCCAAAATGTCGATCATCAACCCGGTCGTTCATGACACCCTCATCCCCGCGATCCCACAGAAGCAAAAAAACCTTCCGGGCTCTCCACCTCCACCAGCCGCTTCTTCTCGATCAGCCAGAAGCGGTTTCCCACTGCCCGCACGAAACTGCGGTCGTGCGATACCAGCAGGCAGCTCGCCTCCTGCGCCATCAGCTCATTCTCCAGCGCTTCCTGTCCTTCGATATCGAGATGGTTGGTGGGCTCGTCGAGCAGGTAGAAGTTCGGCTCCGTCAGCCTGAGCACCAGCATGCCGAGCCGTGCCTTCTGGCCGCCGGAAAGCTGGCCGATCGGTTTTGCCTGCATATCGATCGTCATGCCGGCCCCGGCGAGCAACGCCCGCGCCCGCTGGTCGCCGACATCGAAGCGGCGGATGATCATGCCGATCGGCGTATCCTTGTCGGCAAGATCGGCAAGCGTCTGGTCGCCATAGCCGAGAACCAGTGATGGCGTCGCCTTGATCCCATCCTGCCCGGCCTCCGGTCTCTCGACCGCCTGTTTCAGCATCGACACCAGCCGTGACTTACCGGCGCCGTTGAGCCCGAGCAACACGATGCGGTCGCCTTGGCAGATGAACTGACGACCGGTCTTGAACAGCAGCGTCCCGTCCGGCGTCGTCACCGCCGCGTCTTCCAGTGTCACCAGCACCTTGGCATGAGTGCCGCGGTTGGCAAGCCGGATGGCGCCGGCCGAACGTTCGAGATGCGCCGGTCTTGCCGCATCTTCCAGCTTCTCCGCCCGCTGCTTCAGCTGCTTCGTCTTGACGACGAGCAGGTCGCTGCCGGAATTGATGCCGATATTGTTAAGCTTGGCCGCCTGCTTGCGCAATTGTTCCGCCGCCTTCATGTCGCGCTCGAAACGCCGCGCCTCCGAGGCGTCGATCTCGTCGAGGGCCGCGCGTGCCCTGCTATAGGGGAGCGCAAAGGCCGGCGATTGCTCCGGCCGCAGGAACAACGTCCGGTTGGTCGTCGCATCGAGAAAGGCGCGGTCATGGCTGGAGAGAATGACCGGCACCTCGCGCGGCAGCGCATTCAGCCAGCTTTCCAGCTGCGCGATCCTTTCGAGATCGAGATGGTTGGTCGGTTCGTCGAGCAGAAGCACGTCAGGCTCGCTGACCCAGCTGCGGGCAAGCATCGCAAGCCGCTGCCAGCCGCCGCTCAATTGCTTCAGCGGCCGGCCGCGCATGACCTCCGGCACCTCGAGCGATTCCAACACGACGTCGACGCGCCAGCTCTCGCTTTCGGCCTGATCGGCCGGCAGCGCCTGCAGCACCGCATCATAAAACGGCGTATCGAAAAGTGCAGCCGGCACATTCTGCGCGACGTGGCCGATCGTCAGCCCGCGAGCCTTGGTGATCTCGCCCGCGCTCGGCTCCAGCGCGCCGGTGATGCAGGCAAGCAGGGTGGATTTCCCGCGCCCGTTGGCGGCGACGAGGCCAATGCGGTCGCCTGAATTGACGACGAGATTGAGGTTGGAAAACAGCGGCTTGCTCAGCGTCACGCCGAGATTGTGCATATTGATGAGGGTCATATTCGTTCTCTGGTCCTGACCGGGAGCAGACGAAATCGGTGGCATCAGGCCATCACGGATTGCGTCTTTCGCGCCCGGGATAAAGGGAATGCGCGCAGTCATCTGACGGCGGCGCATCGGCCACAAAGGGCAGACCAGGAAGAGGTATAAAAGCGTCTCTGGTCAGCCCTGCAAACGCATTTGCAGGGCGTCGACGGGACCACGCTGGCGATGATGCCGGAAATAATACTGCATAGCGTGATCCTCCTTTCTCGAAAGGGTTGCAGGGCAGAAATATCATTGCCCGAAAGAAGAGGCAAGCGAGCCGCAGTCACCTCAGCAAGAGGGACGTTGGAGGATTCCGCGCTCTCACAGGCCGGCGAGGATGGAGAGGTGCCGCCGCTGGGGAAGGGCATTGCTGCTCCCCCTAAATCACCCACCTACACCGCCGCCCGGCAATTCCAGCCGCCGGGTTATGCCGATGTTTTCGAGAAACGTCTCGTCGTGACTGACGACGATCAGCGCCCCGTCATAGGCGATGAGACCCGCCTCGACCGCAGATATCGAGTCGATGTCGAGATGGTTGGTCGGCTCGTCGAGGATCAGCAGCGGCGGTGGTGCGGCGCCGAGTGTGCAGGCAAGGCCGGCGCGCAGCAACTGGCCGCCGCTGAGCGTCGAGACCGTCTGCAGCGCCGCATCGGCCCTGAACATGAAGCGGGCCAGCGCAGCCCGACAGGTGTTTTCATCGGCTTGCGGGTTGATCCGGCGGAAATTGTCGCGGATCGAGGCTGACGGATCGAGAAGGCTAACCTTCTGATCGAGCATGGCGAAACCGGTCATTATCGAGACGGTGCCGGCCCGGGACTTGAGCTCGCCGGTGATTAGCGCGAGCAGTGTCGTCTTGCCCGAACCGTTCGGTCCGGTGATGGCAATACGTTCCGGTCCCGTCACGTCGAATGACAGATCGTCGATGACGGGTTCATCTGGCTGATAGCCTGCCGTCACGCCGTCGATCTTCAGCACGATCTTGCTGGCCGGCAGCCCCGTCGCCGGCAGGCTCACCGACAATGGCTGCAGGATCTCGATCTTCTCGCGCGCCGCCTTTGCCTCTTCGAGCACCCGGGTGCGCCGTCTTTCGGCAAGACGCGCATTGTCGCCGCCGGTGGTTTCGCTTCGCTCCTTCATGCCGCCGAGCATGATGCGCGGGATGCCGCCCTTGGTGGCCATTTTTCGCCCGGCGCTGTCCCTGTGTGCCTGACGCTCCACGGTCGCCTGCGCCTTCCTGGCGACCTCCGCCATGCGCCTTTCGGCATCGGCAAGATCATGCCGGGCGGCCGCAAGCTCGAGCGCCTTGCGCTCGCGGTAATGGCTCCAGTTGCCGCCGTAGCGTGTCGCGCCAAGCGACGTCAGTTCGACGATCTGATCGACGCTTTCGAGCAGTTCCCGGTCATGGCTGACGATGACGGCGCCGGCCCGCCAGCCTGAAATCAACGCGATCACCGCCGCGCGGCCGTCGCGATCGAGATTGTTGGTGGGTTCGTCGAGCAGGAGGAAATCCGGCTCGCTGAAGATGAGCGCGGCAAGCGCCGCACGTGTGCGCTGCCCGCCGGAGAGTGCGGCAAGCGGCGTCTCCGGCTCCGCGTCGAGTCCCGTTCGGTTGAGCGCGGTTGCGATGCGTGCCTCCAGCGACCAGTCCGCCGAGGCAACCTCGTCGGCCGTTGCCGCGCCGGCTTCGGCACGACGCAGAAGTGCGAGCGCCGCGGCCACGCCGAAGAGATCGGCGATGGTTTCGTCGGCCGCAACCTGAACGCTCTGGCGCAGCATGCCGAGGCTGCCGCTGATCGATATCGATCCCGACTGCGGCCGAATATCGCCGGAGATAAGCTTCAGCAGCGTCGTCTTGCCGACGCCGTTGCGTCCGATAAGACCGCTGCGGTCCCTGCCGAAACTGAAATCGAGATCGGAAAAAAGCGGCCGCCCGTCAGGCGTGGCCCAGGAAATTTGCGAGAGAGTGATGGATGCAGACATCGATATGGATTTCCCCGTTGGCAAGGCGAACTGGCATTGCGATCGGGTTGAAATCCATTGCTGCACACATCCTGTTGAAATGGTCGATGGCGGGGAATTTAGGGGAGGAAGGCGTTGGGTTCAAGGCAAAGTGGCGATTCTGCATTCTTTCAAGCAGACCTGATGGCTGCCCCTCACCCTAACCCTCTCCCCGTAAACGGGGCGAGGCGACGTGCCACGCGAGCGGGGAGCAACCATGTTTAATTCTTGCGGTGTTGTGGCGTCCATTCGGTCTTGCGAAAGAGGATTGTGTTGGCGAGAACGATGAGTTTTCGGG
>NZ_JACHYV010000059.1:0-4152 GCF_014193135.1 Rhizobium sp. BK049 | reverse complement strand
TCATTCGAATAGGGTCGCGTCATGGATGCTGGCCTCCATTCCAGCATCCAGCATGAATCACAAATCTGCTGATTTGGGAATCCAGAACCGATTCCTATAAGCAATGATCCGCTCTAGCCTCTAATTGATCGGGGGAGGGAGGGCGTTCCCGTCAGTTGAACCGGATGATCGCGACCTCGCCATCAACCGCACCCTGATACGCCGAGGCGTGCGGCTCTTCCGCCGGAATTTCGGTCAGCATGCCGATCTGGTCGAGGTCGGCCTCGATGAAACCCTCCTCGGCAAGAGCGTTCAAGGCTTCGCGCACGGCGGTGTCGTCATCGGGCGCCTTCAGCAGGATGTGCAGGTCGATGCCTTCGCTGGCCTCGGACTCATAACCTTTGCCGATGATGATGAAGATCATCGGCCCGTCGAAATTATTGTCGTTATCAGGTGTCGTGATCATCGCCTGTCCTCGGTTCCTGGAGATTCGCATTGTCGAATCCGCTGAGAGGACCTAACGCCGCAATCGCTGATTCCTTAACCGCTTTTGCTGCAAGGCCCAAGTTTTTATCTTGGCGCACGTCCCTGAATGCGTCTAGAAGGATGAAAACAGGGCGTTCGGCCCGCATATCAAGGTGATGCGGCCAAGTTTATTTCTTAACTGGCCTTGACGGAACGGGTGGAAACCAGTAGTACCCCGCCCATCAGATCCCATGTGAGGCTTGGCTGTTTGGGGCGACGCGCCCTGAAATTCACCTCAAACAAGGTTCTAAACGCACGTTGAAGTCATGATGCTGCACGCATGACGCAGGTTTTTATGCGTCCTCTGCTCCTTGTGGTCCATCTGCGGAAGCGGATCGGGCCATATTTTGCGCATTGACGGAAAGCATGCGTCATTGCCGGAGACGGCGTGAGTTCAAGCCCGCAAGGGTACTGAGATAAACGTAAGGGATGGTTGAATGCCTACCGTAAACCAGCTGATCCGCAAGCCTCGCCAGGCGAACGTAAAGCGTAATAAGGTTCCCGCTCTCCAGGAGAACCCGCAGAAGCGCGGCGTTTGCACGCGCGTCTACACGACCACGCCGAAGAAGCCGAACTCGGCTCTGCGTAAGGTCGCAAAGATCCGCCTGACCAACGGCTTCGAAGTCATTGGTTACATCCCCGGCGAAGGTCACAACCTTCAGGAGCACTCCGTCGTCATGATCCGTGGCGGCCGCGTAAAGGACCTTCCGGGTGTCCGTTATCACATCATCCGCGGCGTTCTCGATACCCAGGGTGTCAAGAACCGCAAGCAGCGTCGCTCCAAGTACGGTGCGAAGCGTCCGAAGTAATTCGGATTTTGAATAATCCGGCGCTGCGCGAGGTCCTCCGCGTGATAAAGCGCCTTAACGGTTGAAGAGACGAAAAGTATGTCCAGACGTCATAAAGCAGAAAAGCGCGAGATCAATCCGGATCCGAAGTTCGGTGACCTCGTCGTGACCAAGTTCATGAATGCCATCATGCTCGATGGTAAGAAGTCCGTTGCTGAAAACATCGTCTACGGTGCGTTCGACGCCGTCCAGGGCAAGTCCAAGCAGGAGCCGCTTTCGGTTTTCCATTCTGCGCTCGACAACATTGCCCCGCACGTTGAAGTCCGCTCGCGCCGCGTCGGTGGTGCGACCTACCAGGTTCCGGTCGACGTCCGTCCGGAGCGCCGCCAGGCTCTCGCCATTCGCTGGCTGATTGCCGCTGCCCGCAAGCGCAACGAAACCACCATGATCGACCGTCTGTCCGGCGAACTGCTCGATGCGTCCAACAACCGCGGCTCCGCCGTCAAGAAGCGCGAAGACACGCACAAGATGGCTGACGCCAACCGCGCGTTCTCGCACTATCGCTGGTAATTCCGAACGGTATCGAAAGGCAGTCCACAATGGCTCGCGAATATAAGATCGAAGACTACCGCAATTTCGGTATCATGGCGCATATCGACGCCGGCAAGACCACGACTACCGAGCGTATCCTTTACTACACCGGCAAGTCGCACAAGATCGGCGAAGTCCACGACGGCGCAGCTACCATGGACTGGATGGAGCAGGAGCAGGAGCGTGGCATCACGATCACCTCTGCTGCCACCACGACCTTCTGGAAGGGCCGTGACGGCAAGATGCGCCGCTTCAACATCATCGACACTCCCGGCCACGTCGACTTCACCATCGAAGTCGAGCGTTCGCTGCGCGTTCTCGACGGTGCCATCGCGCTGCTCGACGCCAACGCCGGCGTTGAGCCGCAGACGGAAACCGTCTGGCGCCAGGCTGAGAAGTATCATGTTCCGCGGATGATCTTCTGCAACAAGATGGACAAGACCGGCGCTGACTTCTACCGCTCGGTTGAGATGATCAAAACCCGCCTCGGCGCCACCGCCGTCGTCATGCAGCTGCCGATCGGCGCTGAAAGCGACTTCAAGGGCGTTGTCGACCTGGTCGAGATGAACGCCCTGATCTGGCGCGACGAATCGCTCGGCGCCCAGTGGGACGTCGTCGAAATCCCGGATGACCTGAAGGCCAAGGCTGAAGAATATCGCGAAAAGCTGATCGAGACGGTTGTCGAGATCGACGAAGCTGCGATGGAAGCCTACCTTGAAGGCAACATGCCCGACAACGACAAGATCCGCGAACTCGTTCGCCGCGGCACCATCGACGTCAAGTTCCATCCGATGTTCTGCGGCACCGCCTTCAAGAACAAGGGCGTTCAGCCGCTGCTCGACGCCGTCGTCGACTACCTGCCGTCGCCGCTCGATATCCCGGCGATCAAGGGCATCGACTTCAAGACCGAAGCTGATATCGAGCGTCACGCAGACGACGCCGAGCCGCTTTCGATGCTGGCGTTCAAGATCATGAACGACCCCTTCGTCGGTTCGCTCACCTTCGCACGCATCTATTCCGGCAAGCTCGAAAAGGGCTCTTCGGTTCTGAACACGGTCAAGGACAAGCGCGAGCGCGTCGGCCGCATGCTGCAGATGCACTCCAACTCGCGTGAAGACATCGAAGAAGCCTTCGCAGGCGACATCGTTGCTCTCGCCGGCCTCAAGGAAACCACCACTGGCGATACGCTCTGCGATCCGCTGAAGCCGGTTATCCTCGAGCGCATGGAATTCCCCGAGCCGGTCATCCAGATCGCCATCGAGCCGAAGTCCAAGGGCGACCAGGAAAAGATGGGCCTCGCGCTCAACCGCCTGGCAGCTGAAGACCCGTCCTTCCGCGTAAAGACGGACCAGGAATCCGGCCAGACGATCATCGCCGGCATGGGCGAATTGCATCTCGACATCATCGTCGACCGCATGCGCCGCGAGTTCAAGGTCGAAGCAAACGTCGGTGCGCCGCAGGTTGCTTACCGCGAAACCATCACGCGCCAGACCGAAGAAGACTACACGCACAAGAAACAGACCGGTGGTACCGGCCAGTTCGCACGCGTCAAGATCATCTTCGAACCGAACCCGGAAGGCGAAGACTTCAAGTTCGAATCCAAGATCGTCGGCGGTGCCGTTCCGAAGGAATACATCCCGGGCGTTCAGAAGGGCATCGAAAGCGTTCTGTCTTCCGGTCCGCTGGCTGGCTTCCCGATGCTGGGCGTCAAGGCGACGCTTATCGACGGCGCCTTCCACGACGTCGACTCCTCGGTCCTGGCGTTCGAAATCGCTGCTCGCGCTTGCTTCCGTGAAGCAGCCAAGAAGGCCGGCGCTCAGCTCCTCGAGCCGATGATGAAGGTCGAGGTCGTCACCCCCGAAGATTATGTCGGTGATGTTATCGGCGACCTCAACTCCCGCCGTGGCCAGATCCAGGGTCAGGAAAGCCGTGGTATTGCGGTTGTCATCAGCGCCAACGTTCCGCTGGCCAACATGTTCAAGTACGTCGACAACCTGCGCTCCATGTCGCAGGGCCGTGCTCAGTACACGATGACCTTCGATCACTACGCGCCGGTCCCGTCGAACGTCGCAACCGAAATCCAGGCAAAGTATTCCGGTCAGAAGTGACCGGAATACCAATTGACCGATAACAAGAATTAGACCCCCTCGGGGACTAGCAAAACGGAGAGCCGAAAATGGCAAAGAGTAAGTTTGAGCGCAACAAGCCGCACGTCAACATCGGCACGATCGGCCACGTTGACCACGGCAAGACGTCTCTGACGGCAGCG
>NZ_JACHYV010000058.1:0-4631 GCF_014193135.1 Rhizobium sp. BK049 | reverse complement strand
AGATAGAAGGGGTCGAGCTTCACGAGAACACTGCCTTTCCGATAACGGGAGTGGATGGGACGGCGATATCGCGTGGCTCCAGCGGTACGGCCCCAGCATTCGTACCCGGGCTCAAATATTTTGTTGCCACGCAAGCCCGCGCTCCGATGCGTCGTTGTAGACGAGCGCCAAGTCGGCAGATCGCCTTGTCTGCTGCAGGGCTTCAAAGAGCAGCGCAGGTTGACCAACGTCCTTCTCGCGCTCGCCACCCCTGCCCGTCAGTGTGTCGGCGGCTGGCGACTATGAGCTTGCGGACCGCATGCCGGAGTGGATCAGGGACGACGACTGGGACACCGCTCCGGTGGAGCAGCATTGTCCTGACGGTTTCTGCTGTCGCGGGCGCTGCAACTGACCGGATTTATTTATGCTTCAGCAGCCACATCTTTCCGGCCATCGTGATGCCGTGCGGCGAGATGGCTGGGTCGGCGTCGGGATCGAGGGTCTTGAGAAGACCGCTGATTCTCAATTCGCCTACCGTCGCCGTTGTTGCGAACTTGATTGCGATCGGCCGCTCCTGAAAGCGATCGGCTTTGGCGAAGGTAATCGTCGCATTGAGATGCGTCCACTTCTTGCTCTCCTGAAGGTACAGGTCCCCATCCCTTGCAAGTTTCAAGCCTCTGATCTGGGGAGGCGTCAAAGTGACCATCAAAGCGGCCGTATTGGGACTTGTTTTGGCGGTCGTACTCATCTTGGATCCTAACATGCTATTCAAACGATCCGCATAAAGCGGTCAGATATCGATGGGCCGAGGCTCTCGGCCTCTCGGAAGGAGATGAGCCTGCCGCTCTGTTCATCCCACAAAGCAAGCCGGACACATTCGAGGCTTTGCCGAAGGGTGACGCGGCCGATAGCCACCAACTCGGGGTGATTGCGCAGGACTTCCGGAAGCCGGTAATACGGAATGCGGCTTGAAAGGTGGTGGATGTGGTGGATACCGATATTCCCGGTCAGCCATCGAAGCACGAGCGGAAGATCATAATGTGACGCGCCGTGAAGAGCGGCCCGCGGAAATTTCCATTCTCCGGTCTTCGACCAGTGCGTTTCCTCGAACTGATGTTGGACATAAAATAGCCAGACGCCGGCTGCCCCTGCTAGCAAAACGATCGGCAGATGCACCAGCAGGAGGGGGATAGGCCCAATCGTCCACATTAACAGGCCAACTACGATCGCGATCGCTACATTCGTGGCCATCGTGGAAACCCAAGGCAAGGCTCCCGCCCGCATCATCTCGATCGGCAGGCGTTGCTTGAAGATAAAGAGCCAGGCGGGTCCAATGCCGAACATGACGATCGGATGCCTGTAAAGTCGGTAGGCGAGTCGCCCGGTTCGAGAACGGGCGCGATATTCCTCGAGCGTCAAGGTCGTGATGTCGCCGATGCCACGTTTATCAAGATTGCCCGCAGATGCATGATGTTCCGCATGTGTTTGCCGCCAATAATCGTACGGCGTTAGGGTCAAAACGCCGAGTGCCCGTCCTGTCCACGTATCCAGCTTTCGCCGGGCGAAGAATGAACCGTGCCCGCAATCGTGCTGGATCATGAATAACCGGAGCAGGAAGGCGGCGGCTGGCAGGATCAGTATGTAGCCGGGCCAAAAGTCTTGCAGCAAAGAGGCATATGCGCCGACCCATAGCAGCGCGAAGGGGACAGCTGTCACAGACAACTCGAACGCGCTGCGCCAAAAGCTCGGTTGCCGGTATTTCGCGAGGATCTTCAGCCACGCACCGGCGGAGTCTTCAAACGGCTCGTGCAACTGGCCGGCTTGGCTTCTCATAGGTTTTCTGATTCCGTTGGGACGACGATGCAAATTGGCAGGAGCCACGGTCGGATGTCCATCCGTCAAGCGCGACGAGCCTTACGTGCGGCATAGCGCCGGTCGCGCTCGGCCTTGCGTGCCGCTTCATCGGCGACGACACGTGCGATTCGGTTATTGGCTTCCAACTGGCGAGCCTCCGCCTCTGCTCTTTGATGAGCCTCGGCAACATCGGCTAATGCGGCAGCTTCCTGAAGGAGGCGGTCATTTTCCGCCGCCTTCATCGCATCGCGCTCGGCGCGACGAGCAGTCCTGGCCGAAGCAATTGCCGCCAACCGTTCTTGCATTACAGGGTCGGTCGGCTTCGGAGCCGACTCAAATTTTGCAATCAGCTGACGTCTGGCGCTTTCGGCGGACTTACGACGTTCTGAAAAGGGGGTGTCGCCTGAGTGTTTCAATCGATGTCCTTGCCCAACAGGATAGTCCAGGCCGCTACGCTTCAAGACATACGAGCGGTCGGGCGCTGTTCACTTCTTGAATGAAAAAGGCCAGACATCTGCCTGGCCTTCAACTGCCCTTGCCAGCCACGCCAGTACCTCCGTGGTCGCAGCGGCTATAAGAGCCTTTTAGGCCGCTTGGAGCTGGCCTGCAGACATTTTGCCGGACTTGCGGTCATGCTCCAATTGAAAGCCGAGCTTCTGGCCTTCAGCGATTGAACTCATTCCCGCGCGTTCAACGGCAGAGATGTGAACGAAGACGTCAGCGCTCCCGTCGTCAGGCTGTATGAAGCCAAAGCCTTTGGTGGCGTTGAACCATTTTACTGTGCCAGTGGTCATGATAAACCCTTTCATCGGCATACATTTAATCGCCCGCCGAGCGGCGCGCGGCGGTGTTTCGACTTTTGAAGGGAGAGTTGATCAAGAGGCGCAGGGCGCAGCCAAACAAATATCGGCAAACAAAGTATCGATGTCTGCAGGGATAGACTGGAGATCCTTCCCCGTCAACCTTTTGTTTTCACCTTCTCGCAATTTCCACTTCTGCGAGCAATCCCGTGTGATGCGTTTAAGGTCGGCGCGTCAGCGGATAAGCGTCGGCTTCATAGAGTTTGCGCATCTGCAAACCATCGAAGCGCGCCTCCTCGACTTCGAGCACGGATCCACGGAGGAGAGAAGCCGGCATGTCCTCGATCGCAAAGCGAAGAGCTTCGGCGACGGAATCGAACCTCTTGTAGACGAGGCTGCCTCTTCTGTTGATTGTCTTGCACGGGTAAAGCCCCGCGCCAGCATTATAATCGAAAACGGTCATAACTTAATCCTTGCGGCGTGAGCGATCGTCTAGGACAGTCGATCTTTGCCGTTCCATCTTGCGGTATCAACGGAAAAAAGAAGCCAGTCCAACCGTTCCGCCAGTCCGTTTTTCGAGACGCTGCTGCATCTCGGCAAGCTTCGTCGCGCGCCTCCGGAGAGCTTGCCTGCTGAGGAAATCCTGCAGCTTTGCTGCATCCGATCCTTGTTCTGGCTTGGAGCGCTTGAACATGCTTTCGGCGGCATGGCGGGTGGTGTTGGTCATTATGGCATCCTCAGTGTGGCTGCGGGACGAATACATCCGGAACAAACCGCTCCAGCCAGTATGGCGGAGTTCGCAACGTTCGCAAAATCAGGGTTTGCCAAGCAACCGACGCAGCCGGGAGGATCAGGTAGCCGAAAGGCTGAAAACGTGCCCTCTATGTAAGGTTTCAATCAGCCTCATTCAAGGCACCACATGAATAGCAAAAGCTTGCTTGCCAAAGGCGGAAATGAAGTCCAGGGTGCGATGTCGGCTGCAACTGGTCAGGGCGCTGCCGCCTGAGGGACAAGAGCGCGCCCTAGCCCCGACAAGAGGAGGACGCGATGACGTCCCGATCCTCGCATGCCTGCTTCCTGCTCTACTTCCAGAAAATGCTCCTGAACGCCAACGGCGAAAGCAAGCGCAAACCAGGCAATCGGAAAGCGCATAGGACCTTTCCCATGGTCCGCAACAGAGGACAGCTTCATGGCTCGTCACCTGTCGGTCGCGGGATGTGGGCCGGCGCGCCCATTTTTCCTGAGAAAGCTCCCGAGAAAAAGCCAAGGCTCTGGTAGCGTCGCACGGTATCTGTCCTTCCCTCTTTACTGCCCTTCAGCGTTATATCTTGGAATTAGGACCAGGAGATCGCAGATGCAGGCCTTTGGAGACAACTTATGCGCCAATCATATTACAGGGCGCTGGCCCTGATGATGACCATCCCCCTGCATTCTGCATCGGGACTCAGCTCCTCGGCGCTCGGCCAGACCTCAAGGTCGGTGCCTGAAAATGCCCAGGCAAGCCGCTATGGCCTCGGCTGGGAATGCAATCGTGGTTTTCGAAGGCAGGATGACGCCTGCTTTAAGGTGAAGCTTCCCGACAACGCGTTTCTGACGAACTCCTCCTTTGGCAAGGGCTGGGATTGCCATTACGGCTTTCTGGAGAAGGGGAACCAGTGCCTCACCGTCCAAATTCCGGACAATGCATATCTCGACCCATATTTCGGCGATCGCTGGAGATGCCTGCGTGGATACCGTCAAACCAATGTGGGTTGCGACCCTATCAAAGTCCCGGAGAAAGCATTCCTGTCCGATAATACCACAGGATCCGGCTGGGAATGCGAAAGAGGTTATCGCGCGCTACAACAAGCATGTCTCAAGCTCGAACTCCCCGCCCACTCATATCTGACATCCGCCGGAAATGAGGTACATTCTATTTCCAAGTGCGACATGCCAATGATTTCAATGGCTTCACTTTGGAGATTTTGGCATGTCCCGATGCTATACGCAGCTTGCCCT
>NZ_JACHYV010000057.1:0-6747 GCF_014193135.1 Rhizobium sp. BK049 | reverse complement strand
CTATGACTTGTCGACCATCAACCCGGTTCATTCTGTCAGGTATCAGCCCGGGCTGTACCGTGATTTGCCCCTCACCCTAACCCTCTCCCCGTAAAACGGGGCGAGGGGACGCGGCAAACGCAGCGTTGAGGTTGAGGACGGTGCGGCATGTCCCCTTCGCCCCGTATTTTCGGGGGTCCGAAGGACGGGTCGAGGCCCGTGACTCGACCCCGGTCGGTGGCGGCAGCCGGATGAGGGGCCGCGGCGTTCTCCGTGCGTAGGGGGCGGTTTCGCAGGCGGGCGATCAACGGCCGGCGAAACGCTGTCTGGCGGCCTCGGTGACGGGGGTATAGAGGGCGACGCGTGTGCCCTCGGGATCGGCAAACTGCGCGGTCCGATTGCCCCATGGCAGATCCTTGGGCGGGTGCACCACCGTGACCCGGTCCTTGAGCCGCGCGAATTCCGCATCGACATCAGAGACCATGAATTCGAGAATGGCCGTGCGGTTGGCGCCCGGCTCGGCGCTGCCCTCGCTGAACAAGGCCACGGTTTCGGCGCTGCCGATGGCGAGCGCCGCGCCTGGCGTGACGATCTCGGCGAAGACGGGCGCAAGCCATTCGGCGCGGCAGCCCGTCACAAGTTCATAAAAGGCCACCATGCTGTTGATATCAGCGGCGATCAGGCGGGTGGATGCGAATTTCATGATGTTTTTCCCTGGCTGCGCGACAATCTCTTGGCTTGCCTTTGTGACACAGCCGTGCTGACAGCGTGGTGGCAGCAGGAGTCAGCAGACATGCGAAAAGCGGAGCGGCTTTTTCAGATCATCCAGATTCTTCGCCGGTCGAGCCGCCCGGTGACCTCGTCGGCGCTCGCGGAGGAACTGGAGGTCGCCAGGCGGACCGTCTACCGCGACATTGCGCATCTGATTGCCCAGCGTGTGCCGATCGAAGGCGAAGCGGGGTTCGGCTACGTGCTCGATCCGCGATACGACATGCCGCCGCTGATGCTGACGCCCGAGGAGATCGAGGCGGTCGTGCTCGGCGTGCAGATGGTGGCAAGACTGAATGATGCGGCCATCCGCACTGCCGCCAGCGATGTCATGGCCAAGATCACATCGGTCATGCCGCCGGACCTGCTTCCCTATATCGCCGAGCCCGCGGTCGGCATCAGACCGGAGGATATCGGCAGCGATGCGACGATCGACACGCGGCCGCTGAGGTCGGCGATCAGGGAAGGCCGCAAACTTGAACTCGATTATCGCGCGGCGGATGGCTTGGTCAGCAGCCGCATCGTCTGGCCCGTGCTGCTCGGCTATGCCGAGGCGCACAGCCTTCTGATCGCCTGGTGCCAATCGAAACAGGCCTTCCGCCACTTCCGCACCGAACGGATTATCAGGGCCGAGATTCTGGCTGAATCCATCGGCGTGTCCCGGAGCAGCCTGAGACAGCAATGGCAGCAGTGGCGCGATGCCGAAATGCGCAAGCCGGGTGGGCTGCCGTAACTGCCTCCGGCCGACGAGCGACGTCACAGCCTTGTCGGATTCTCGCAAAAGATCGGAACCAACGACGGCATTGCGGCTTCTTGTGACGGTCGGTCTCGGACGACAACTTGAACTCCGGCTGCCAGAGGAAACAACTCAACGCGGAGCAGACTGTCACTGTTCGATGCTACAGCTCTGATGAAAGACAGGAAAAATTGAACACAGCCATGCTCCACGGTGACGATCAATCCAACTCGACAATCGCAACCGACGTTCCGCAGGCGGGTGCGATCTGCTATCGAAGAAACGGAAGCGGGCAGCTTCGCATCCTTCTCGTGGGAAGTCGTCGGCATGGACGATGGGGCGTTCCGAAAGGCAATCTCGACCCCGGCGAGACGACATCGGCAGCAGCGAGGCGGGAATCCTTCGAGGAAGCGGGCGTCGTCGGCGACGTGGAGGCGACAGCCTTCGGTTCATTCAGCTACCACAAAGACAGCTCGCCGCATCACTACCATGTCACCGTTCACCTGCTGCACGTCGTCGAGGCGCAAGCTGATTTCCCGGAGAAGGGCATGCGCAAACAGAAATGGTTCCCTTTAAAAATCGCGATCCGAGATGCGGCGCAGCCCGGCTTGAAGGCTCTGCTTTCCAGGCTTGAAGGCGTGGCCCTTTGAAGCTCGGCTTCACCAAATCGCTGTCGAGATTGTTGAAGACGCGACGGCGAGCCGTACGTCTGCTGGAGAAGACATGGAGTCCGGTTCGCCACAAGCCATCCAGGCAGGAGCGACCGAGGCTCCAGACGACCTCCGCATTTGGCAGCAACCCCGGAAGGCTTGTGATGAAGACCTTCGTGCCAGCCGATCTGCCAGGCAAGCCGGCCCTTGTGGTGGTGCTTCATGGATGCCGGCAGACGCCGGAAAGCCTGGACGCCGCCAGCGGCTTCTCGAGGCTGGCCAGGGAGAGAGGCTTCGTGGTGCTTTACCCGCAGCAGACCCATACCAACAATGCCCAGAAATGCTTCAACTGGTTCCGTCCGAGCGAGGTCGCTCGCGATCGCGGCGAAGTGCTTTCCATCAAGCAGATGATTGACCATGCCCTCAAACGACATCGAGCCGATCGCACGCGCGTTTACATTGTCGGCCTTTCTGCCGGCGGAGCGATGACAGGTTCATTGGTCGCCAACTATCCCGATATGTTTGCAGGCGCCGCTATCGTCGCCGGAATGCCGGTTGGCGCCGTGCGCGATGCAATGTCAGCGCTCCATGCGATGAAGTCCGGCGCGGCACTGCCCGCGGATGGCTGGGGCGCAAGGATTGCCGAAATCTCCCCCCGCCAACGGTCCTGGCCGCCAATCAGCATCTGGCAGGGGACTGCGGATCGCACGGTCAACCCGGCAAATGCGAGGGCTTGCGTCGATCAATGGCTTGAAGCGAACGCTGTCGATCGAAGCAGAGTCCGTGTCGAGAAGAAGCCCTGGGGCGAGTTGTCCTCTTGGGACGTAGCAGGCGCCCGCCCCGTATCGCTCTATTCGATCCATGGCATGGGGCACGGTCTTCCCGTCAAGAGTCGAAAGCCGGCCCCCTCAGGAGCGACAGACCCATTCGTGTTGGCAGCGGAGATCTCGGCTCCGATCGAACTGATGCGTCTGTGGCGTCTGCCGAGGCGGTAAGCATGCCTGGCCACTCCAGGCGATCTCAACACCGGGCGCTGGGTCTTCTTGCAACGAGTGCTATATTCAATTTCGGTCGTTTCACCTGAGACGATCCGGGAAAGGAATTCTTCCATGGGAGACCAGAAGCGCCCGCTGCAACTCGGAAACACCGCGCCCGCGTTCGAACTCGCCACGGCCAATTTCGAAGGAACGGTTTCCTTGGCCGACTTGATCGGTCGCGCGTTCCTGATCGGCTTCTTTCGCGGGCTGCACTGCCCATTCTGCCGGCGCCAGCTCGAACAGCTTGCTGGCATAGAGCCCACTCTACGCGCCGCCGGGGTGAAGACCGTGGCCGTTATCAACACGCCGGTGGAACGCGCTCGCCTGTATGTCCGCCACCGCCCGACGCCCGTGACGCTCTTATGCGATCCCGACTGCCGCACGCATCGCGCCTTTGGTGTGCCGCATGCCGAGTTCCTGCCCGACGGCAGCGGCGATCAGCCCGAATGGCCTTATCGCGCGACGATGGCGCAGTTCCAGGCGGCGCGCATCAACCCTACAGGCGAGTTCCCGGAACCGCTCCAGCCGATGGAAGCCAACACGGTGCTCAACGCCAAGGACCGCTTCGAGCTTGATGAAGCCGATCATGCGATCTTCGCGAAACACGCCACCCAGCTCGTCGGGCACTTCCTGGTCGATCAGAACGGCACCATTGCCTGGGCGCAAATCGAGGCGCTGGATGGACCCAGCAGCCTTTGCATTTTCCCGACTGCAGCGGAGATCATCGCCGCCGTGGGTGAGCTTGGACGCTAGGTTGCAGGGGCGTAGCTGGATGATTGGCGGATCAGGGCGTTCCCTCCCACCTCTGCGCCCTCACCTGTGCCAGTCACAGGAATGTGGGAGGCCTGCTTGGGCGGTCTCGCAGGTCTTCGGCATGCCGTGTGGCGCCCCCCTCTGCCCTGCCGGGCATCTCCCCCACAAGGAGGGAGATCACAAGGGGCAGGACCTTCCGGCCCCTTTATAGTCTCGCCGAGCTGCAAGGCCAGTTGTTTGGGGAAGCCGGCAAGTCCAGCCATCTCCCCACCTGTGGGGGAGATGCCCGGCAGGGCAGAGGGGGGTGCCGCACGGCACACCCTCCCCGTTATTCCTTCTGGACGTTTGACGAAGTAAAAATCAGGGCGTTTAGGTGGCGATCTCTCGGAAGTGTCGAGTTTGCGGCGCCGTAGGGGGTCGCGTCTGCCGCGCCCTCTCCCGGCCCTTCGCTTGGGCTCAGGGCGTTCGCCGCTGCAATCGATTCACTGGATCGATTGCTGCCGCCTCTGGCGGCACCGCGGCTCACCCACCCGCGATCCCCAGAAGTTCGGCGTCGAGCGCCTTCAGATAATCGCCGGCGATTTCGGCGCTGAGGCCGAGGTCGTGCTGGCCGTAGCGGGAGGCGACGCGGATGTCGACGAAGGTGGTTTCGGCCTCTTCGCGCAGCCGGATCATCATATCGAAGCGCAGGCCGAGGATCAGCGTGCGGGTGGTGGCCTGCAGCGTCACGCCGTTGGCGCCGCGGATCAGCTTGGCGACATCGTCGTCATAGGGGCGCGGCGTCGGCACCGGGATGATGCCTGGCGCATCGGTCACGGCCTCGTCGCCGGGGGCGGGCTTGGCCGGTCTGTCCTCGAGATCGCGGTCCGGCTCTGATGTGCCGGTGCTCCTGACGATCGTAAAGCCGCTCTGTTTGGCAACCTTGCGCACCGCTTCCAGCACGCGGTCGAGCGCGCCCTCATAACGCCGGCCGGTGAGTTCGGGATAGGCCTCCATCTGCTTCTCGCGATCTTCAGGCGTCACCACCGGATTGCGCTTCAGCCAGATCTGGTCGGATTTCGGCGGCGATAGCCAGTCCGGTGCCGAGACCGGATCCGTGGAGACATCGTAGATCGCAGGCAGGCTGATGTAGCGCTCGGCGGCCACTGCGCCAATACCAAGCGGAAAGGCGGCATAGATCAGCGCCGCCAGCGCGGCGAGCCCGCCCTCGGCGCCGGTCATCCAGAGGCTGCGCAGGCCGAGCGCGGCCAGCATTGTAGCGAGCAGCGCGCAACCGGCGGCAAAGATCAAAAGCAGCACCAGATAAGGGGTGGCGAGCCCGCCGAAGCGGTGGGCGATCAGCACGGCGAGCGCCAGAACCAGCGAAAATGCCCCGAGCAGCCGCGAAAAGCGGGCGGCGCTGGAAACGGGGCGGTCGTAGCGGATGGCCATCAAACTTACCGGTTGCTCGTCAGCGCCGCGCCATGAAACACGCAAATCGCCATAGACCTGTTTAGAGCATGATGCCGAAAAGTGTGAAGCGGTTTTCGGACGACATCATGCTCTATTTCTTTGATTTAGATCCGGATTCAGATTTCAGGCCGGCCCGGCCTAAAATCATCCGGATCTGGGGCAAGATTCGGCTGAATTGAAACTGTTGTCGCAAGCATATCCGCCGGAATCCACGGCGAAGGCGGAACGGCTATCCGTAAGCCCTTGCTGATATGCCAAAAAAAGGCCATTCTGCCGCGGTTTCATCTCCAGGGTCACGGACAGGAGAGACGGGATGATTTCACCCGAGATAGCAGCAAGGCCGCAGGCGTCTGCGCTTGGCGCGATCGATCACACCGAGCCGTCGCTGCCGATGGAGCTCGTCGAGCTCGAACTGTCGCTCGAAGGTTATGCCGGCGGCGATGCCGGCTTCTGCGAGGCGGTGCGCCAGGCAGCCGGCCGTTCCGGCGGCGAACTGCTGTTCGACCTGCCGGCAGCCGGCCTGATCGAGGATTGCCGGCGCATCGCCGTCTTGCGCATTCCCGATGGCGAGAACATGCGCGTCGTGCTGGCGCTGCTTGACCACAACGGCACCGAGATCCGCATGCAGGCGCCCGACGAGGAGACCGCCCATCTGGTGCGCTTTGCCGATGCCTTCATCGAGGTGCTGGAGCGGATCTGAGCGCGACCGAGATTTCTAGCGCCGTTCGGCCGCGGCTTCCGCCAGGCTGCGGAAGGGAAACTTGCGCCCGCATTCGCATTTGATCATGAAGCTTTCCTGGTGGTTGGAAGCCCGCTGCACGCCGAAGCCGCGCGGCAGGTGATCGACCGTGAAATCCGGATGCTTGCGCTTGGGATCGTCGATCTCCGAGGCCTCGGCAAAACCCGCATTGCCGCATTGCGGGCAGTTCAGTTTCTTCGAGAATCGATCGCGGATGGCCATGCTCGTTTCCAGTGTTTTCCGGCCTCCTCATACAGAGGAATCGCCGGCGGCGAAAGTGGAACCATCTGCCTGGGCTGCCGTTCCTTTTTTCAAAAGGAGGCGATCATGCCGAACAGAGACCCGATACCGACACCGACGACTGACACACCGCGCGGCCCGACGCCGACGCCGGGCGTCCCGGACCGCACCCAGGAAAAACCGCCGCTGACCCCGGCCCAAGACGCGGGCGACACCAAGAACCCGCAAGACCCGCCGCTCGACCCGGCGCTCTTGCCGATCGGGGATCCGGCCGGGGCGGCGTGAAGATGCTGCCGTGTGAACGACCGGGTTGATGATCGACATTTTGGACCGGGATGATACCTGACAGTTTTCATTCTGTCGTGTGTGCTGCTTTAGGCCTCATCGGCCCGG
>NZ_JACHYV010000056.1:0-6939 GCF_014193135.1 Rhizobium sp. BK049 | reverse complement strand
CGGGCCGATGAGGCCTAAAGCAGCACACACGACAGAATGAAAACTGTCAGGTATCATCCCGGTCCAAAATGTCGATCATCAACCCGGTCGTTCAGTCACGAACGGGACAGCAGCGCGCTTGCCGCCACCCGCTCACTCCAACACCAGCCACCCCGAATAGCGCACCACCAGCCCGGTCAGCCGCCCGCCGATCTCGACGTGGAAATGGAATCGCCCGTCACGCTCCTCCTCGTAGGTATCGCCGCCTGGCGCCAGGAACAGCGGCAGCGGAATGCCGCAAAACCGCCAGCCGCGCACCACGAGCCTGAGCTTCTGCCCCTCCGGCACCAGCGCCAGCAGCACCCGGAACGGCCCGAACACCTCGGCAAGCAGGTGGCGGTCGCGGCCGGGGCCGGCGGCCTGCCAGCTGCGGAAGGTCTTGCTGCCGAAAGACCGCGTCCAGATCTCCCTCTCGCCATCGGCGGCAAAGCGCACCGCCACCGGCACATCCTCGCCGGCGGCGGGAAAGCCGATGAGGCCGGCGATCAGCCTGGCGAGGAGCCCGCTGCCGCGCTCGATCCGCGCCCGGCCGGAGGCAAGCCGCGTGCCGCCCGCATGGATCGCCGCCAGCGCCGGCGGCAGCTTCTCCCAGGCGTCGCCGAGGATGCGCCGGTAGAGCGGCTGGGCCTCTTCCTGGTAATCCAGCCGGATGCCCGAAGCGATGGAGAACTGGCTGAAGGCCGCTTCGAAATCCGCAAGCGACAATTCGCCGGCCGCCGGCCGCGCGCCGCTTTGCGGCCGCTTGCCTTCGAGCAGCCGGCGCACCAGCAGCTCGACGCCGAGAACCGGAATGAACGGCCCGTCATCCCCTTCGGCAATCAGAGACCAATCCGCCGTCAGCCGCCGCCCCTCGCGATCGAGGCCACCCAGGCGCACGAACATGCCGCCGCGATGGGCGCCGACGGCGAAGCGATGGCTGGCCGCCTGCAACGCCCGGGCGAACGGCGTGAGCGACGGCAGCAGCCCGATCTCCACCAGCCGGGCGGCAAATCTCAAGAGCCGCTGCAGCGCCTGCGGCTCGGTGCCGACGCCGGTGAAGGTGGATTGCAGGCCGGCAAAGCGGCCGGGCAGCAGCGCCAGGTCGGGCGCATCGACCAGCAGGAAGGTGCGGCTGGCGAGCGGCGCCACCTCGGGCGGCGCGATCGTCACCCGCATCTCGTCGATCAGCCCGCGCCCCTTGGACGGCTGCCCCTCGCGCAGCAGCGGCACCGGCCTGCCGGCATAACTTGCGATGGCTCTGACGACATTGAGGCCAATCCTGACATGCGCCGAGGGCGCAATGCCGGCCGCCACGCTGTCGACGCTGGAGAAATGCGGCGCCATCGCCTCCAGCGCCGCGAAGGAGAGCGCCGGCAGGCTGCTGAGCCCGGAGAGCACAAAGGTGCCTTTCGCCTTCGCCTCAGCATCGAGCCCGCTTATGCCGGCGACGAAGCCGCTGCTGTCGGCGAGATCGGCATAATCGATGCCGAGCTCGATGCAGGCCCGCACCACCTTGTAGCCATCGCCGGTGAAGCTCTGGAACGGCCCCGAGGCATCGACGACGAGATCGGGTCTCAGCCGCGTCAGCTGCTCCCGGAGGTCGCCGTCACGATCGAAGGTCACCGCCTGCAGCCAGGCGCCGAGATCGTTGCTGCCGAGCCGCCCGGCGCCGCCTTTCGGCGAGCGGAGATCGAAGACGAAATCATCGGCCTTTTCGAGCGAGCGGCCGGCGATCAGCAGCCTGAGCCGCGGCTCCTCGCCGAGCAGCCGGGCGAGCCGGCCGCCGAAGGCGCCGTAGCCGCCGATGATCAGCAGGGAAAAGGTGCCGCCGCTCATGCGATGAAGCGGCTGCGCTGCTCCGGTGTCGGCACCATGCAGCTCTGGCGGCCGGCGATCTTCAGCCTGTTGCGGGCGATGAATTCATAGATCGCGTCGGCGGCGCGCCGCGGCAGGAGCCGAAAGAGCTTCGCCAGCGAATAGGGAAAGCCGAGGCTTGCCACCATGCGGATCGTGCCGTCGGATTTGAAGAAGGCGCGGCCGCCTTCGATGAGGATATTGGTTTCGTAGTCGCGCGTATCGAGGCCGTAATGCCGGTAAAGCGCTTCGCCGAGCGGCGTCTGCGCCGCGAGGAACCGGTATCGCCGCTGCCTGTCGTGCTTCAGCACGAATTTCACCCAGCCGGAGCAGAAGACGCATTCGCCATCGAAGACGATGAGCGGCCGGTCATCGGCAAAGGCGGGAACGGCGGGATCGGTGCGATAGCTGTAATCGGCGCGGCCCATGCAGATCTCCCCTACGCCTCTCCTTTACGCCGGCCGGTAGCGCGCGGCAAGCGAAGGCGGCCCATCCGCGACGATCGCGCCGCGCTCCATGAGATGCTCGAGATGGGCGAGCACGGAAAGTGCGGCCGCCCCATAGAGCTTCGGATCGGTATCGCGATAGATCGCCTTCACCATCTCCGCAATCTCGCGATCGCCGGCCGCAACCCGCGCCAGCACCGCCTGCTCGCGCCTGAGCCGATGCGCCTTCAGCGCCGGCAGGAAAGTCTTCGGCTCGCGGACCGGCCCGCCATGGCCGGGCAGCAGCAGGCCGTCCTCGCGCTCTATCAGCCTGTCGAGCGAGGCCATGTAATCCGCCATCGACCCATCCGGCGGTGCGACGATCGAGGTCGACCAGGCCATGACATGATCGCCTGAGAAGAGGATGTCGCGGCCTTCCAGCGCGAATGCGGCATGATTGGCCGTATGCCCCGGCGTCAGCACCGCCGTCAGCGCCCAGCCATCGCCCGCTACCGTCTCGCCGTCGCCGAGCGTGACATCGGGCACGAAATCCATATCCGAACTTTCGGCAAATGGATTGACCTCGCCCTCCCGCAGCCGCCGCGCCGGCCGATGCGGCCCTTGCCCCACCGTCACAGCCCCCGTTTCCGCCTGCAACCGGCGGGCAAGCGGCGAGTGATCGCGATGGGTATGGCTGACGAAGATATGCGTCACCTCCCGCCCGCCGATCGCCGCCATCAGCGCTAGATAATGTGCATCGTCCTCCGGCCCGGGATCGATGACCGCAAGCGAGGAGGAGCCGACGAGATAGCTGTTGGTGCCGAAAAAAGTGAAAGGCCCGGGATTTTCCGCCGTGATGCGCAAGATATCGGGAGCAACCGGCACGGCCCGCCCATAGGCCGGCTCGAAAGCAAGGTCGAATGCGGGACTTTCCATGCGGGACGATGATCTCAGGTTGATAATATCGCGGCATGCTAGCACGCCGCCCGCCGCTTCGCGCGCATAAATCTGCCCGACGCGCAAACTTAGTCATTGTGACAGGCAAAGAGCTTTGCTAATCAGGCGTCGATTTGTGAGCAAGCGGTTCGCCGCTCAAGCTCTGGTGGGGCGTAGCCAAGCGGTAAGGCAGCGGTTTTTGGTACCGCCATCCCCTGGTTCGAATCCAGGCGCCCCAGCCACAGCTTAATTTTTGAATCAATTAGTTACGCTATGTTATCGCTCCGGCGAGTGGAGTGGCCCACTTGTCCATGAATTTCATCTTATTGGCTCTCCCAGGTCCTGGCGCCATTCCATTCATAGTAGATGCGGTAGGGTTATGACTGGCCGCTCGCGCGCCGCCGGCCCCACATTCTACCCATATGCTCCCCAAGCAGCCGCACACCCGTCAACCCAGACAGCCTCTCCACCAGCTTATGTGAAAGGCCGGATCGCTCATATAGGCGACGCCACACGCTGCCGCCGATGGTACCAGCAACCGCCGCTGACCTTGGCCGCGCTGGTGTCGGCCATCGCCAACCACGTTTGGTGGAGGTCCCTGTTTCGAGATCATCGGAGCAGACGGCCGATCCCCGCAAGTCGGCGCTCGCCGGCAAATTATCTGGACAAGGGCGATAAAGCGAATAGAAATTTCACCACAATCTGCGGTCACGCTTGGGGCGAATTTTGAGCGATATCAAACTCTTTCATTTCGGGGGCGCCCAGGTGAGCGAACTGCCGGGCAGCTCGATGCAGGTCGAGAAATCCCTGCAGATCCTGTTCGAGTCCAATCTCGAGGCGCTGCTCGGCATCCGCTTTCTTGCTACCGAGCATTCGACCGGTGCCGTGCACGGCGGAAGGATCGATACACTCGGTCTGGACGAGGACAACTCACCGGTCATCATCGAATACAAGCGGTCGGTGAACGAGAACGTCATCAATCAGGGCCTGTTCTACCTCGACTGGCTGCTTGATCACCGCAAGGAATTCCAATGGCTGGTTATGGAACGCCTCGGTCAGGACGCCGCGAATGCCGTTGACTGGTCTGCTCCACGACTGCTCTGCATTGCCGGCGATTTCACCCGCTATGACGAGCACGCCGTCAAGCAGATCGCGAGAAACATCGAACTTATTCGCTATCGGCAGTTCGGTGACGATCTGCTGATGTTGGAACTGGTGCATGTGCCGAAGACCAGTAAACTCAATGGTCCTAAGATGATAACCGAAGTCAAAAGCCTAGGCTCCCTGCAGTCCAGAGCTGACGTCGCTCAGGAAAACGACCCCTATCTCAGCCAAAGGACGAGCTACCGGCTATCACAGTCATCGGCAGACCTTCGAGATATCTATGACGCCGTTCACCAGTTTCTGATCGGGCTCGGGGATGATGTGCAGGTAAAAGAATTGAAGCTCTACACAGCATTTAAGCGCTTGAAGAACTTCGTCTGTATGGAGATCTATCCACAGGCGCGGACTGTGTTGCTGTTCCTGAAGCTCGATCCAGACACCGTCGCGCTTGAAAGCGGCTTTACGCGCGACGTCAGCAATGTTGGCCACTTTGGTACTGGTGATCTCCAGGTAACGCTGAAGTCAATGGCGGATTTTGAGAGGGCACAGCCACTACTGGTTCGGGCTTACGAGGGTGGGTAATCAGGGGAGCGCCGCAAACATATCTGTTGTTGGTTTCGACTCAGCGTGGACCGACAACCCAAAGGCGCCAGGTGCAATCTGTGTGATCCGAGTCGATTCGCACGGTGCGCGGTTGCACATGGAGCCGAGGTTGGCCTCATTCAGTGAAGCCGCAGCACTTATTCAAGCCGAAAGGCGCGAGGCCGGCAAATGTCTCGTCGCGCTTGATCAGCCAACAATCGTTCCGAACCGCAGTGGCTCGCGTCCGGTCGACAAGGTTGCAGGGGCGCTCATCTCCTGGGTAGGCGGTGGTGTTCAGCCAGCCAACCGATCGAAGCTTGGCATGTTTGATGATGCCGCGCCGATCTGGCACTTCAAGCAGGCGCTCGGGGCCACGGAGGATCCAGAGGCCGCACGGACCGCATCGGCCGGACTCTTTCTGATTGAGGTATTTCCCGCCCTAGCACTGGTTGCTATCGAGAGCGCCTACTGCAAACGTCTTGGGGCTCCAAAATACAATCCAGCCAACCGGAGAATGTTTAATTTAGGGCACTGGCATGCTGTGGCGGAGACAATTCGGACATTCGGATGGCTCAGAGCTTTAGAGCAGCTAGAACTGTGGCGTTTGGATGTGTCGGCTAACCTGATGCCGAAGAAAGCCGACCAGGACAAGGTTGACGCAATGATCTGTGGCCTCATCGGTTTGCACTGGCTGGTGGCACCACGCGAAGAATCTATCATGATTGGTGACCTCAACAACGGCTACATGATCGCTCCGGCGGTAAACGGTATCCACGAGCGGCTGGTTACCGCTGCGAGGAAAAGGAATGTGCCGGTCAGATAATTCGACCCTGACACGTGGCCGCCACGCACCGGCCACTCCCGCTGAGCCTTGGTGCATGGCTGTTGAATTGCCAGCTGTCATATGCCCGTTGTGAGAACGCGCGTCACCGGTTCTCCCCAAACAACCGCACACCCGTCAAATCCTCCAGCCTCTCCACCAGCGCCTCCTGAAATCCAACATCATTCACCTCCGTCGCCGCCTCCCGCTGCTGGCGGTGATACCAATACCCGCCGCTGACCTTCGCAGCTTCGTCCTCGCTCGTCGCAAGCCAGGTCTGCGTCAGATGCCCCATCTCCAGATCGTCTGGCGCGCCGGCGCCGCCCATCTTTGTTGGCACCCAGCCGGGGTCGACGGCGTTGCTGAGCACGTCCGGCCAGTGGCGGGCGATGGCGGCGGAAAGCGTGGCGATGTAGAGCTTGCTTTCGGAATAGGCCTGGCTGGCGCTCCATGGCCGCTTCTTCCAGTCGATATCGTCAAGCGCGCTGCCGCCGCTGCGGTGCATGCCGCTGGTCAGGTAGATCAGCCGGTCGGGCCGGGTGATCCAGGCGGTGAGCAGATAGGGGGCGAGAGTGTTGACCGCCAGCGTCTTGGCGTGGCCTTCGGGCGTTTCGCCGCGGCTGCGCTCGAGGTAGATGCCGGCATTGTGGATGATGGCGTCCATGCGGCCGATGGCGTTGACCTGGTCGGCGATGGAGCGGGTTTCGGCGGCGCTGGCGAGATCGCCAATGACGAGGCCGATGGCGGCGGCGGAGGATTCGGCGATTGCCGCGGCGCGGTCGCGGGAGCGGGCGTGGAGGACGACCTCGTGGCCTTCGCGGATGAGGGTGCGGGCGGCGGCGAGGCCGAGGCCATCGGTGGAACCGGTGATGAAGATGCGACTCATGGGGGTTCCTTTCGCGGGGCGTGGGGTGGGCGCAGAGTGATAGGGTGGGGGTGCTTGGGTCAAGCCCGAGGACGATCGGCAAGAGGAGAGATAGTGGAGCAATTCCACCAGCGTGTCGGTGCGGTTCTGCCCCTCACCCTAGCCCTCTCCCCGTTCTGACGGGGAGAGGGGACGTGCCCTGCGGAGCGCGGGAGAGGAACGGAGAGGGTGCGGCATATCCCCTTCGCCCCGCGAGCGGGGAGCAACCATGTTCAATTTTTCCGGTGTTGTGGCGTCCATTCGGTCTTTCGAAAGAGGATTGTGTTGGCGAGAAC
>NZ_JACHYV010000055.1:0-7202 GCF_014193135.1 Rhizobium sp. BK049 | reverse complement strand
CTGGTGAAATGCTCGACTGCTTCTCGCCAGCAGAATGCGCAAACTACCTCACAAATTCAGGATATGCTTCCGTATGAAAGCAGCAGGCTCTAACGCGGCCGGATGACCCGTCACGCGCTGCTTGATTTCTTCCGCGAGCCGGCCGCGCGCACCGACGTATTCAGCGCTGCCGCGGCTCGAATGAGCGCCTTCAGCGCCTCCTCGTCGATCCCGTCGCCTTCATGAAAGTCGATGGCACGCCGGGTATTCCCGTCGAGGCTGGAGTTGAAAAGCCCGTTCGGATCCTCAAGCGACGCTCCTTTGGCGAAGGTAAGCTTGACCACGCTCTTATAGGTCTCGCCGGTGCAGATGATGCCGGCGCGCTCCCACACAGGAACCCCTCGCCACTTCCATTCCTCGACCACCTCGGGTTCGGCTTGCTTGATGAGTGCCCGGACCCGCGCGAGCATGTCGCCGCGCCAATCCTTGAGCTCCTCGATCCTCGCATCAATCAGTTGAGAGGGAGAGGCTTGCCCGTTCCCTTCCTTGGAATCGGTCTTCTTCATGCTTGCCGTCGCCTTCTTCATCTTTGTCGTTCTCCCGTCGCCGCGCATCAAAACCTCACATCCGTTCGCCGGGCAACCGGCTCGCCTGCTCTACCCACGAGGCGATCTGCGCCTCGTCGAAGGGATCGTCCTCGCGGATATTGAGGTAACGCACCTCTTTCTGCTTGGACTCGCCCGGCGGCAGAGGATGCAGCGACGCGCCCTTGAAGAAGGCCACCTTGATATAGCTGGCGTAGCAATGGACGCCGAGGAACCAACCCTGCCCTTCCATGCCGTAAAAGGGCGAGTTCCACTTGACCGCCTTGCAGACGCCGGGCACGGTTCTGGTGATTAGCGCATCGAGGCGACGCCCGATCTCACTTTTCCAGTCCGGCATGGCGGCGATGTAGGCTTGCACGGGCGCATCGCCGTAACCCTTGGGGATTTGCGGGTTGCCGCCCGACAGAAGCTTCGGCGCCGCCCCCGCCGGTTTGGCGGTCTTTTTCGTGACCTTCTCCGCGCCTTTCGACGTTCTGCCCGCCATAGATTTCCTCCTAACCGCCGATGCCTCCCACCTCGCGCCGTGCCGCGGCATAGGGCAGTACGAACAAGGTGAGACCGGTAACGAGAAGCAGCCCGAGCGGCAGCAGCGCCAAGAGCCCAATCCAGACCGCCGACTCCTCCTGCACCATGGCGATGATATTGGCGATGGCGACCAGCGTAAAGGCAATGGACAGCCAACGGTGGACCTGCCGAAACCAGTTGCTCAAGTTCAATGAAGCCTCCTCGAAATCAGCCCGACGGCCTCGCCCGCTCGGCGATGGATCAGTCAATCCGCGCCAACACCTGCTCCAGTTTGTCGAAGAATTGCGGCCACCCGCTCCTGGCGCCGCCATAGGCCTGCCGCTGATCCGACCGGAAACCCGACTGCTCCATGCGCAGATGCGTACCCGCGCCCGTGGACGTGAGCGTCCAGGTCACGACGGTTTCGAGGCCATAGGCGCCCCAGCTGTAAGCGAGGGTCTTGTGGGGCTCGACTTCCAGAACGCGGCAGTCGACCGCACCCCAATCGGCGTTGAAGTTAAAGCGATGGTCGACGACCGGCTTGAAGTCGCTTTTCATCAACCACTCCTGAATCAGGTGCGGCTGGGTCAGCGCCCGCCAGATCTTTTCCGCCGGAAAAGGCATCTCCCGCTCGATGACGACGGAACGTGTTTCGGTCGATATGTCTGTCATTGATCCATCCTCTTCAACAAATCTTCGAGGGCATTGAAGCGGCTTTGCCAGAAGCCGGCCATCTCGCTCGTCCAGTCGACGAGCGGCGCAAGCGCGCCGAGCTGCGCGCTGTAATGCGTCTGCCGCCCCTCATGACGGTCGCGCACCAGGCCGGCTTTCTTCAGCAGCCCAAGATGTTTCGAAACGACCGGTTGCGAGACCCCGGCCTGCGCCGTCAACGCTCCGACCGTCTTCTCCCCTTCCCGGCACAGCCGCTCGAAAAGCGCGCGCCGGGTAGGATCCGCAAGCGTCCTGAAGAGCACGTCCTGAGCGTTCGACATGAAGACACATACCTATACAGCTATGAATTAACATATAGCCGTCGAGATATACGTATGTCAAGCGACGATAGCAAGCGACGAATGGATTGGAAAAAACTGGGGCCAGCCCGCGAGCATACAACAATCGAAAAGCCACGAACACATCCAGCATAGCCCATCGGCTATGTATAATTGCGACTCGCCAGCCTGAAGGGCAACCGACATGCGGAAAAACGCCGGAAGCCGCTGACGGCTTCCGGCGATACATGCTCTGCATCTTTTTGAATTCAGGAGCCTGAGACGACTTTCAGGTTGCCGCCATGGCTGCCGCCGGCGAATATCTGCTTGCGGCCGAATTCATTGTTGAATGCCAGACGCTGCTGCTCGCGAGTAATGCCGAGCTCGGGGAAGAGCAGCTCGGCCACACGATAGGCCTCTTCGAGATGCGGGTAGCCGGAGCCGATCACTGTGTCGATGCCAAGTTCCTGATATTCGCGCAGGCGGGCAGCCACCGTCTTCGGAGAGCCGACAAGCGCGGTGCCTGCGCCGGCGCGCACCAAGCCGACGCCGGCCCATAGGTTCGGCGCGACCTCAAGCTTGTCGCGGCGGCCGCCGTGAAGAGCGGCCATACGCTTCTGTCCGACTGAATCGGATTCGTGGACAAAGCGCTCCTGCGCCTCGCGGATCGTTTCGTCGTCGAGATGACGGATCAGCCGCTCGGCCGCCTCCCATGCCTCCTCGTCCGTTTCCCGCACGATGAAATGCAGGCGGATGCCGAAGGTCACCTCGCGGCCACGATCAGCAGCCGCCTTGCGCACCTTGGTGACCTTCTCGGCCACCTGCGCCGGCGGTTCGCCCCAGGTCAGGTACTTGTCGACGCGGCCGACCGAGAAATCGATGCCGGCATCCGACGAGCCGCCGAAATAAAGCGGCGGGCGCGGGTTCTGCACCGAGGGAAAGCCGAGGCGCGCATTGGTCGCCTTGATGTATTTGCCGTCGAAGCTCGCCGTCCCCTTGTCCAGCAGCTCTTCGAACACAGTAAAGAACTCCTCGGCATGGGCGTAGCGCTCGTCATGCTCGAGATGGATGCCGTCGCCGGCAAGCTCCGCCGGGCTGCCGCCCACGACGATGTTGAGCAGCAGGCGGCCGTTGGAAATGCGGTCGAGCGTTGTCGCAAGACGCGCATAATAGGCAGGCGATGCCGTGCCCGGGCGGATCGCCACCAGAAACTGCAACTTCTCGGTCTTTGCAGCCAGTGCGGCTGCCGTCACAAAGGATTCCTCGCACGCAACCCCGGTCGGCAACAGCACGCCAGAATAGCCCAGCCGGTCTACGGCCTGCGCGATCTGGGTGAGATAGCCGATCTCCGGCGCCCGGTTGAGGTCGGAAGAGCCGAGATAAGTGCCGTCGCCCGATGTAGGGATGAACCAGAGAAAATTGATGGGATCAGAGGTGGCGGTCATGAAAACGGTCCTTTACTGCGAAATTCGAAGATCAGCTCGCGCGGTGAGCCTGGAATGGCTGCACACCGCCGCCATGCGAATGCTCGGAAGGGCCGCGGTGGCGGTGCGAAAATGGTCCGGGCACCTGTCTACGCTTGAGCATTTGAATGTCCTGTCGGTCGACGGCGGTTATCACGCTCCGTTCCAGAGCTGGCCCCCAATTCGCACAAATACTGACATAGACTACAGATTATATCGATAATACGAGTTTGCCATTGTTGCGCCGTTCGCGGAATATTTTTTCGCGTTTGACGTGGTGAGGGCTCTTCCCATGCCCCCTTCGGTAAACTCGCCCGGAATCGCGATCAGGCGGAGTTCCTTACGCTCTGCCTCGCTACTTCTCTCGACGTTCGGCAGCCAATTGCTCGCGAATGAAGGCGGGACCGCCGGCAAGACGTTTCGCAAGCAGGCTCGCCGGATCGACCATGCGCCAATATGGCGTCACTGTCGAAAGCGGTTCGCCCTTCTCCAGCGCGCCGAAGGATAATTCGGCGATCGCACGCAAACGCCGCTGCACCGTCACCGGACAGCAGGCATCCGCTCCGTACTGGGCCGCGAGCCGGCGGCGCAGGACGCCGGCCTCAGTAAGAACACCTTCAGGCGCCAATAGAATCTGATCTTCGATCATCTGCCGCGACGGAATAAGCATCGCCTGGGTGCCGCTGCGGCCCTTGCGACGTGGCTCGATCGTTGGAACTTCGTTCATGTCACCCCGCGGGAAACCTTATTCGTCGTTCCCATCTAGGGCTCGGCTGAATGGAGACCAGCCTCATATGCGCCAACCGGAAGGAAGTCCGTCTTCACGGCTTTTCTGCTTGCGCCGTTTCGGTTACTTCTCAAGGCCTCTCACTCAGGATAAGGATAGGACATATGGCTAAAGTCGCGTTCATCGGTCTCGGCGTCATGGGCTTCCCCATGGCCGGTCATTTGAAAACGAAGGGCGGCCACGATGTCACCGTCTACAATCGCACAGCCGAGAAAGCCGCTGCCTGGGCCGAGAAATTCTCCGGCAAATCCGCGCCCACACCGGCAGAGGCTGCGGCTGGCGCCGACTTCGTCTTCGTTTGCGTCGGCAATGACGACGATCTCCGTTCGGTGACCTCGGGTGAGAACGGGGCTCTGCACGGCATGAAGCCGGGTTCCGTGCTGATCGATAATACCACCGCCAGCGCCGAAGTCGCCCGCGAGCTTTATGCCGCGGCAAAGGAAAAGGGTGTGGATTTTATCGACGCTCCAGTCTCCGGCGGCCAGGCCGGCGCCGAAAACGGAGTGCTGACCGTCATGTGCGGCGGCGATGAAGCCGTCTTCGAGAGAGCCCGGCCGGTGATCGACGCCTATGCGCGCATGGTCGGCCTCATGGGGCCGGCCGGTTCCGGACAGCTTACCAAAATGGTCAACCAGATCTGCATCGCCGGCCTCGTCCAGGGGCTTTCTGAAGCGCTGCACTTCGGCAAGCGCGCCGGCCTCGATATTGAAAAGGTCGTCGAGGTAATCTCGAAAGGCGCGGCCGGCTCCTGGCAGATGGAAAACCGCCACAAGACCATGAATGCCGGCAAATATGATTTCGGCTTCGCAGTCGACTGGATGCGGAAAGATCTTGGCATCGTGCTCGCCGAAGCGCGCAGCAACGGCGCCAAGCTGCCGGTCACCGCCCTCGTCGACCAGTTCTACGGCGACGTGCAGGCAATGGGCGGCAATCGCTGGGACACCTCCTCGCTGCTCGCCCGGCTTGAGAAATGATCGGTTCCTCCTCCGATCCGGCTGAACTGATCGCGCATCTCGAAACGCTGCGCTCGGAGGAGAATGCCGCCGGACTGGCGCGATTCGGCATCGTCACCGACCGCGCCCTCGGAATTTCCAATCCTGATATCAGGGCAGTCGCCAGATTGGCGAAGAGGAATCACCTCAGGGCAATGCAGCTCTGGCGAAGCAATATCCGCGAGGCTCGGCTGCTCGCTCTCTATACCGCCGAGCCGAAGCGGCTGACGCCAGAAGAGGCAAGAAACTGGGCTCATGATTTCGACTCCTGGGAAATCGTCGACTGCGCCGCCGATCTCTTCGTCGAGGCGGGCCTGGACGAGCTCATTCCGGAATTCGCTGCCGAAGAGCGCGAATTTGTCCGTCGCGCCGCTTTTGCGATGATCGCTGGCGCCGCCGTCCATCGAAAGGGCGAGACCGATATGGCCATCCTTTCCTGGCTGCCGCTGATCGAGGTCCATTCCGGCGATTCCCGCAACTTCGTTCGCAAGGCGGTCAATTGGGCATTGCGCAGCGTCGGCAAACGCAATCGCGCCTGCCATGGGCCGGCGCTGGGGTTGGCGAAGCTGCTGGCTGAACGTCCGGATAAAACCGCCCGCTGGATCGGCAGGGATGCTGTCAGGGAGCTGAGCGGTGAAAAGCTGTTGGCGCGGCTGAAATAGCGCGATGCGTCCAAGGCTGAGGATTTCGCCTCGTCGTCAATGGGGCCTGGATTTTTCCACCAGAAAGTCGATTAAGACTCTTACCGCCGGCGGCATGCCCTTGGCCGTCGTGAAGACGATATAAAACTGGCCCTCTTCCGACTGTCATTCCGGCAGCACCCGCACCAGCCTGCCGGCCTGCAGATCCGCCTCGCAGGCACTTTCGAGCAGAAGCCCGAAGCCGAGGCCGGCGCGGGCTGCATCGAGAATGGCGGTCATGCTGCGGCAGGTCAGCCTCGGCTGATGCCGGACTACCCGTTTGTCGTCATTCGGACCGATGAGTTCTCAAGTATGGAACGACACCAACGGGGTCATCGCCAGCGTCGGAAGATCGGCGAGTTCGTCGACGCAATTTAAACCGCCGATGCGTTCGAATGAGCGACGGACTTGCGACCAGGATTCGCCGCGCCCTGTCGAGCTTGCGCATCGTCAGGCTCGTCTGTGTCTCCGGCTCGTTGGTCGCCCTCACCTCAAGATCGATCCGTTCGTTGATGAGGTCGGCGCGGCGGTCGGAGCCGATAATCTGTAGCTTGATCTACGGATAGCGTTCGAGGAATTCAGGCAGTATGCCTCCGACGGAAATGTCGACCGGACCAAGCGGGCAGCCCATCCGCACCACACCCTGAAGGTCGGATTGGGCCTCGGTGACGATCGCTTTGGCGCGATCGGCCTCCGTTGAGATCGTCCATGCGGACAAGCTGTCCGAGAGTATGAATGAATGCCGCCCCGAAAGGGTTGTATCCTCTCTCCAGCAAAGCTGTAATCACATTGTCGGCATTGGATTCTTCTTTCCACGAACCGTCGCGGCAAAGCCAACCAATGCCCAATGTCAACCCAAACTCTCTTGAGAATAAGAATGGCCTCAATCAAGGCCTGCAGGATGCCGACGTGCGATACACAACATGCCGGTTCGGCTTACCTGGATAGTGCTCCGAAAATGCAGCCACAAGAGCGCGTGTCAAAAAACACTGCAAGGACGGTCCGGCAGGGAAGACCGGACCCGTCCCCGTAGCTGATCGGAGGTCACTCGGATCAGAAACTGATTTGAAGCGTCCCCGGCCCGAAGACCGGGGATACTCACCAAGTGGATTAGAACGAACGCTGCAGGCGGAAGTAGCCCGTCGTGGAGTCGTCAGCGTCTTCCGGATCGAGGTACTGAACCGAAGCCTTGGCGTAGAAGTT
>NZ_JACHYV010000054.1:0-8772 GCF_014193135.1 Rhizobium sp. BK049 | reverse complement strand
GCTAAGAAGGTGACGATCCGACAACCAGCTGCCGGGCGGGCGGCCACCCGCCCGGCAAGCATCAATATCCTACATTTTTCTTATCCAAGAAGGTGGCCCGAAGGGTCGGATGAGGGGGCCTCGCGGCACAACCAAAATTCATCATTGGCTCGGTGACTCCGTGCCCGACCCCGTCCCCGTCCCTGAAACGATCCGCAACTGCCCCTCGTGCGGATGCTTTGAGGCTAGACTTGTAGCCCCAAACGAAAACAGGCGGCACCCTGGCCGCCTGTCTCCATGTGCCGGACGAAGCGTCCGTTATTTCTGTTCGGGCGCTAGGAACTCTGCGCAATAGGACGGGCCGTTGACGCCCGGAATGTCGGCGACGGTGCGGATGTCGCGGATCGTGTAGTCGGAATTGGTGGTGATTTCGGCTTGGCAGCGCAGATAGGCCGTGCGGGCGGCGGCGATCTGCTTGCCGCGCTTGCCGTCGGCGCCCTCGGCATATTTCGCCGGAATGCGCACGGTCTTGTAGCCGCCGCGCCAGGTGTAGATGGTGCTCGCACCTTCCTCGCGATCGCTGATCGGCGGCCCGTAGGCGGCAAAGAAGACGCCGGCCGATTTGCCGACCCAGCGGGCCTCGATCGGATTGCCGGCGGAAGGAATGGTCGTGCATCCGGCAAGCGCAATTGCAAGCCCGGCCGCGGTAATGGTGCGGAGTTTCATCGTGTCGTCCCTGATCTCTAGCGCAATGGCTGCGAAGCCGCCGTCACGGCGGTTTCGCCTGTCCCGCCGAGCCCTTTAGCGCGGAACCCGGCAAAAGAAAATTGCCCCTTTTGCACTTCCGTTCGATTTGCTCAGAGTGTGTCTTTTTGCAGCAGCGCCCCATTCCGGCCTCTGTCATCAACCGGTCAAAAAATCCCTCGGCTTTTTGAAATTTGGCGCTTGTGCAACCAGATAGGCTGTTCTATAGAAGCGCCGCTGGTCACGGAGTGTAGCGCAGTCTGGTAGCGCACCACGTTCGGGACGTGGGGGTCGAGTGTTCGAATCACTCCACTCCGACCAGCCGAAAAGCCCGCGAAAGCGGGCTTTTTTCTTATCGCTAATATGCCTTGCGATCCGCCACCATGACAGCCACCCCGGACTTAGCATTTGATTCTGCTCTGGGGCGGTAGAATTGCTGTATTGATTTTACTGCCACGGCTTTTGACCGGGCGCTATCGGCCGCTATCTCGGCACGATCGCCGCGGGTGGGCATGTCTCGTGACGGCTTCTTGCGCATTCTAGGGAAGAACCAGTGCTGTTCCTCGCCGGCGGTGGCCCTTTAGTCGAGAGCGGCGTCGCTTTATTGAGACAACCACCGTCAGACGCACATTGCGATTGACACCCGGCAGCGGGAGAGCCTGAACCTCGCAGGAGCCGCGCTCACGGTCATCACTATCCCCGTTCAAGCAGTATTTTAGTTGCGGCATCGACGGAGCGAATTCGGGCGTCCGCTCAAAGGTAGTAGGGCCGATCTCAGGTAACATCACGAATTGCCCGAATGTCGGAAACGACGCCGCGGCGATTGCCCCTGGCTGGGAGGAGGCGCTCATCGCCTTGATGGCAGGGTTCACGCGTGACGACGAGAAGAACTTGCTGTGGCCCCCCAAATGATCGCCGGTCGACTGGTTCGAGGCTACCGTCGCGCCGGTCGCGATCTGAGGCTCGGGTTTGATGTCCTGGAGGCGATCACGCTTCCTGACGTAGGACGCCATAAGAAAAGGCATATCATGTCCGTCCGAGCGGGCGCGGCCTACATACTGGACCCGAACATAGGCCGTGCCATGGTGCTTCAGGTCCAGCAAATCTGCTGCCTTGCTGGAAAGGTCAATGATGCGGCCCCTATGGTAGGGACCGCGATCGTTAACACGCACGATGAGGGAAGAACCGTTTTCAAGATTGGTCACCCTCACGTAGCTGGGCAAAGGGAGGGTGGGATGCGCGGCGGAAAGGTGATGCCTGTCGTAAACTTCGCCGTTTGCAGTCAAGCGACCATGAAACGCTGAGCCGTACCAGGAAGCGACACCATTCCTGTCGTAACTCGGGTCCTCCCTCGGTGAGTAAAGTTTGCCTTTCACCACGTAGGGCTTGCCGACGGTATAACGGCCACCGCCCTTGCGAATATTCCTGCCGTGGGCGGGTCGCGGGCTCGCCGTCACACCGTAAACCTTCTCGGAAACATATCCTCTGCTGCGATAGGTGTTCGGTGTTTGTGTGGTCGTACAGGCACAGCATGCGCAGACCGCCATGATCGCCAGCCATCGCAAGCCCTTTGCAGCACTTACATCAATAGCCATCCGTTCATCGTTGACAACAGTCTTCCATGTATCCGCGCCATGGGTCGATACAAACGCTCATGCCGGCCGCGTACTCGAAGTTTGCTACGCGGGGGGCGAGAGCCAGACAGAATAGCAGCCCAAGCGCACTTCGAGGCCCTACTGCCTTCTGGGATTGTCGTCAATTCGCTCCATCCCTGAGAGTGAAAGCTGGCCTGAGGGCAATAGTTCCGTGGGGACATGCGATTTTACGCTGTGCTTTGCCAGGGCCGGTTGCCACCTCAGGCACCGAGTGGTCGCCGGGCGGCATTGGCTATCGGACGACCACTATCCAATTGCCGGGGGCGAACACACGGCTGAAGTCTGCTGAGGCCCTAAGCGGTCATTCCCAAACCCAACGATACGGGCCAGCAAGCCGCCAGACTGCTGCTACATATCAGCATTGCATAACAGGAAGTATGCGTTTGCCCGAGATTGAGGTCATAAGGCGCGTGGCTGATGCTCAGGAGAGCCATTTTTTATGGATTGGGTCCCTATAGTATTCGTTACGTTCAAGGTTCTCGCGTTAGGCATGGCCATGTTCTTCGCCATCAAGTGGCATTACGATCAAGGGGAGAAGGGGGAGAGGCGAGCGGCACTACGCACGGGCGTCACGATGGCCGCAGTTTTCGTGCTAGCGATCCTGGCCGTGGGGCTCGTCGCATTCGTCCTCAGCAGGATGCTCGGTTTGGACCTGAGCTTTCCATGATGGCACCATTGATGTCGCCAGCCCCCGCAGGGGCGCCAAAATCGCTTTTGCTGATACTTAGGACGCGCCGGCACGGTCGGCGATTGGCAGGAGCGCGCTCGGTGCCTGCTGCCGAAAGTCCTACTTGCATGCCCACACAACAAAAAGTCCACCTGCTACTGAAACTACGGCTGAGATAAGGAAAGCCCCGCAAAAGCGGGGATGAAGAGAGGGGGTGTTTCCTAGGTATCAGCGTCTAGGTTTGTGAAATTATTATACACAAATCAATATTTATTGCAAGGATTAACACTATCGTGAGTGCTATTCTAGCGGCTATAAATAGAAGGAATATTCGAGCGATTGTAGTTTATTCTTCAGCGAAGCAAACTATCTACAACTCAGGCTCATAATTTCTTGGTATTCGGTGGCCGTCCGATGATCGTTTGCTAAACCCCAAGCATCGCGTCCCTGAACGTCAGGCGGTCGACCCAAAAACCGGTCGCCACGTTTTTCTGGCTCTCGAACGTCTGGCTGCCCGCAAGTTGATTCGCTCGGCGACAATTAGATGTGAGATAGTCATCGCAACCGGAACGAGTCCGAGCGCCGCTCGTTGAGTCGCGTGTTCCGCGTGAGGGGCTGCATCATGAGCAGGAGACGAAGCTTCAAGCCGGTGAAGATCACCATCAACGGCAAGACCAGGACCGTTTACAACGTCGTTCAGGCCGGCAATGCCTTGCTGAACGACTGGCCGGAGCAGACGCCGGCGGCCAAGGCCGCCGAGCTGCTGGTGCTCGATGTGTTCAACGATGTCGCCGAGCCCGAGCAGGTGCGCCGCGCCTTCATCACCGCGGCGAAGGCGAGCGACATCAAGTTCAGCTCCTGACTGGCGGCGCTTCGAAAACCATTCGCTTACTTCCATGATGCTTGCTTCCGATTATCGAGGTCGGGATTCTTGAGTTGCGGCTGCATCCAGGCGGACGAGACGATCGCCGCCAGAAAGCCGAAGGCGATGCAGGTGATTGCCTGGAGCCGCCAGGAGACGAAAGTGACCGGCGCCGGGATAATGGGCTTCTCTCCGCATTGGCCGGGCAGGCAGGCGCAGCCGGAAAAGGCTTTGATGATGCAATCGGCGGATATGTCGGTTTCTCCCTCAGGCATAGAGCTGATCGCGATCGGTGATGCCCATGATCTCGCGGGCATAGCGGTAATGCGCCTCGACGCTGGCCGTGGCGCCGCGCAGCCATGATGGGCCGCGGACCGAATGTTCGGGGCGGCCGAGATAGGCAAAGCCGAGGGCGCCCATGCGCTGGGCCTCGTTGGCCATATAGGCATCACAGTCGTCGAGCCCTCGCACCGCCTTCCAGCGGGCGTCCCGCCGGCTCTGCTCGGTCTCGATCCTGCGGATATGCTGCATTGCTCTGCCCTCTCGTGCCGGCCGGTCGGCATCTCGGAAAAGGTACATAACATACCCCAAATCGTCAATCAAAAAAGGTACAAAAAATACCTTATAGATTGACGAGGTACGAATCGTAGGCGTATGTCTCGACCAGATGATTGGGCGACCGGGTGCAACTCCCGAGCTGACGAAGCCCAGCGGCGCGGGAAGCGAAAGTCCTTAAGTGCGCTGTCAGAAAATCAGGACGAGGGCGAAGCGAATGGCCCCTCTGGCACGTGTCCCATCCCGGCTCCGGCCTTCAGGACATGGCCAATGCTCTCCCGGCTTCATGGGCCTTGCTCATGGGGTAGGGGGAAGCTTTGGCCGGAACCCTCCCTCACCAGCCTTCAGGAACTGGAAAGAGATGGAAGAGAGAGGGAGTGAGAGAGATCAGGATATCGCGGGCGCGCGGGGCGGGCGATGCTCCGCTCTGCGGCGCGTCGCGGCCTTCAGATTGGACGCCTGCGCTCGAAGCGGTTGTTTGCAGGCGTCAGTCGCGAGGTCGCTGCAGGCACCTTGCGCGGGGCGAGTGGAGCGCCGGGTAGAGCGGGCTCGGTCTTGAGAGCCGTCTTCGTTGTGAAGGTTCACCTCGAAGCAGGATCGCCTGCGTGGCGCCGAAAGCGGTGATCAGCACGGCAGGTGTCACGATTTGGAACCAGATCCTGCCGGCTCGTGAGGACGGGCGGATGATCTTGAATCTTTTTGGGAAGTGGTTGGAATGTTGCTGGAGCGCTAAGCATTAAGTCGCGGAACAGCCTTGTACTTTTGGAATAGCCTTGCTCTCACATCTCGATCACCGACCGGCGGACGCGGCCTACTATGGTGACGGCGCCGTGGAATTCCGGCGGCGGCACGTCCTCGTAGGAGGCGGGCTGGAAGGGCGGATTGTCGTTCGGGCGGTAGCGCTTGTAGGTCGCAGCCCCGGTCTCGTCGGCGACGACATAGAGCGCGTTCGGCGCCAGGCGCTTGTCGCGGCGGTTGACGAAAATGATCGAGCCTGGCGGCGAGATCTTGTTCATCGAATTGCCCTCGACCTCGAGCGCGATCCAGTCGCCGTCGGGCAGATCGAGCGCGGCGACGGTCGGGAATTCCGAAAAGTCGGTGATCGGCGCCTGCTCGGTCAGCTGCCCGGCGCTGACCCAGGAAATCTTCGGTACGTCGGCGACGGAGACCGGCCGCTCCTCCGGATCGAGCGCATCGCCGGTTCCGAACTGCAGCCAGTTGAGATTGACCCTGAACGCCTTGGCGTATTTCTTCGCGTCGGCGATGCCGAAGCCGTTCCGGCCCGACTCGTGCGCCTTGTAAACATTGGCGTTCCAGCCGAAACGATCGACGATCGCCTTCGGCCCGGCAAAGCCCGCGTTCTTCCTGGCCATGACCAGACGCTTTGCGCGTTCTTCGCGCTCAAATTGTTCCTGATCTTTCAACATAATATAAATAATACCCTAAAAAAAGGTACATGTAATCCCCTAAATCGCTTGACGTGCGAGGTATTTTACGTACCCTTATGCCCATGACAAGCACCAATATCATCAACAACCGGCCCCGGCTTTCGGGCATTGCCAATGCCCGTTACACCGGCTGCCCGCGCTGCGGCAGGGCGCTGTCGATCGCCGAGGTGATCGAGCGCCATTGCGAGAATTGCGGCCGGCAGACCGAGCCCGAAGAGATGCGGCAGACGCCGGTCTTGCCCGGTTCTCGGCCGAACAGCAAATCCGGCAGCCTCACTCCTCCCTGAAGGCTATCGGCAGCTGGCGTCGCCGCGCTCCCTCGGCGACGCCGGCACCTTCCACAAGATTTGAGACAAACGATCTCGGCGGCGCCCGCTTTGCGGGAAGGGCTCGGCCGCGGATCGAATGAAAAGAGATCAAACGAATGAGCACTGCCCCGGCGCATCAAGCCGCTCACATGAACGCCCTCGAGCTCTTCCGCTCCGGCCGGGATTATATCGAAATCGCCGCCATCCTCGGCGTGCCGGTGCCTGCGGTGGAAAGCGAGATTCACCGTCTTCGCAGCGCCGAGAAGGGCGACACCGCCCAGCAGGATCATGACGGCCGCGCGGTCCGGCGTTTTCCCGGCCGCGCTTTAAGGCCGGGCGCCCTGGTCAACTTCGCCCGAGGGCGGCCGAGGCGCCCGGTATGACGACGGCAACACATCTCGAGCGGAAAAGCAATCGCGTGGAAAAGGCAGAGATGAGCAAGGACATCATGGAGATCCTGAGCCCCGTGCTGGGGCAGGAGCTGGCGGCGGCGATCATCGAGCATCGCAGCCGCACGCTGAAGAAGCCGCTGACGGCCTATGCGGCGAGGATCCAGGTCAGGGAATATCTGAAGACCGGCAACCCGGTCGAGGCCGCCGAGATGCAGATCCTGCGCGGCTGGCGGGCGATCAAATCCGATTGGTATTTCAATGAAAAGGCGAGGGAAGCCGGGTCGATCAATGCAAGCACGGGCAGAAGGACAACGGTCGATGCCGCAAGAGATTTCCTCTCCGGTGAAGATCATAGCGGGGATGCTTTCGGGCTTTCCGGCCTCCGCCGGCACTGATCCCGACATGCAGATCCGCGCCTATCTCGTCGCCATCGACGGCATTGCGGCAGAGGCGGTCTGGCGCGCCGCCAAGCTGTTCCTGTCAGGCAAGGTCAGGGACCATAACCGCGCCTTTGCCCCGAGTGCTGCGAGCTTTGCCGAAATTGCCCGCCAGCAGCAGGCGGTGATGGAAGCGCAAAGCCGCCCGCGCGTCGAAGCGCCGCCCGAACCGCCGCAGCCGAAGGTGGCCGCCCACAAGATGCGGCTTCTGAGACAGGCGGCAAACGGCAGCCGCAGCGCCAAACGGGCGCTGGCTGAGATGTTTCCCGACAATCCGGTCATCGCAAGGGCCGCACGAGACGCACAGGAGGCAATGGGATGAGAGATTTGTTCTGGACGGAAGACAAGATCGTCAAGGCGCAGAAGCTCTGGCAGGAAGGGTTTTCGGCGCGTGAGATCGCCGAACTCTTCGGCTCGAAGAAGAACACCGTCATCAACATGGCGCATCGCAACCGCGACCGGTTTCCCTCGAGGCAGGATGCGCGCAAGGCGCTGGCGGTCGCCGGCGAGGCGCCCGCGCCGATCAGCCATCCCGACCGGGTGCGGCGGGTGACGCTGTCCGGCGCCGAGGTGACGATGCCGCGCGTGCCGACGATCGACGGGCCGGCGCCATGAGTGCAGTTACCAGTGCCGTGACCCCGCGCGAGCGAGAGATCATCGGCTGGATGGCGCAAGGCAAGACCGCCGCCGAGATCGGCACCATCCTCGGCATCTCGCCGATCACCGTCAACACCCACATTGCCAATGCCAAGGCCAAACTCGGCGTGTTCAAGGAGACCGCCCTGGTCGCCGCCGCGCTGCGAAACGGCATCATTCGATAGGAAGGATAATCAGCATGGGCGGCAAGGCCACCAAGGCGAAGATACAGCGGGTTAACAAGGGCGCCGGCCGGCCGCGCAAGGCCAATGTCGAGCGTTTCCCCTGCGGCAAGATCAAGCCCTTCGAAACCGAGAAGGAGAATATCAGCGTGGCGATGGCAGCGCGCCGGCGCATTCACGGCTTCGGCAGGACGGTTGATGACGAGACGGTCAGGAGCCCCTATGCCGGTTATACCCTTGGCCGCATGTTCCTCGACGGGCTGATATCAGACGAGCAGCGCCAGGCCGGCGACGACTATACCGAGGTCATGGCCCGCTACCACAAGACGACCGGCATCCCGGCCCCGAGCCCGAGGGCCCAGTCGCTCTTTGCCGTCAAGGGCCATGAAGGCGAGGTGACCGAAAGCCTCGCGGACCGAGCCCGCAAGGCCAGCAACCGCATGATGGAACTGCAGGCCGTCCTTCTGCGCTGCGAGGACGGACCGCAGGTGCGCAGCACCGTTTATAACGTCGCGGTGATGGATTACGAACACCTGCGCCAGATGCCGCCGCAGCAATTGCTGTGGCTGCGGCGTGGGTTGATCGCGCTAAGGAGGGCGAAGGCGGGGTGATGGGGGCCGCCGGAGAGCATGCCCCACCCTCCGTCATTCCAGGGCTTGAACCACTGCTGTCCGCTTTAAAATATGGACTGGGTGGATGGGGTTGATTCTTTTTACTTTCAGACGCTTCCCTCGAACCGAGACACGAGCGGAAGTTCAATGTCAGGCGACATCCCCAGGAGACCGGTGAACACGGCCCCTCATCCGCCTGCCGCCACCTTCTTGGATAAGAAAAATGTAGGATATTGATGCCTGCCGGGCGGGTGGCCGCCCGCCCGGCAGCTGGTTGTCGGATCGTCACCTTCTTA
>NZ_JACHYV010000053.1:0-11541 GCF_014193135.1 Rhizobium sp. BK049 | reverse complement strand
CGCCCGAAAACTCATCGTTCTCGCCAACACAATCCTCTTTCGCAAGACCGAATGGACGCCACAACACCGCAAGAATTAAACATGGTTGCTCCCCGCTGGGGAGAAGGGAAAGCAAGTCGCTCCGACACTGGCAAACGAACCCGCCTGCTTGTAGGCACTTCATCCAATGGGGTGGATGGCGAAGCGCCACTCTCCCTCTTCTCCCCAGCGGGGAGAAGGTGGCCCGAAGGGTCGGATGAGGGGGCCTCGCGGCACGACATCAATGACAAGAGCCGTCGTTGCCCGACGAGCCGTCGATAGGTCTCACCCCTCCGCCGGACCGTAGAGGCCGAGCTGGTCGAGAAGCGCCCGCTGCCGGTCGGCATTTTCGACCAGGAGGCCGGTGTAGCGTTCGACGATCCGCGCGCGGTGATCCGGGTCGGAGACGGCGGAGAGCGCGCCTGTGATGGCGGCGATATTTTCCGAGGTCTGGCGCAGCTCTTGCAGAAGCTCGGCCTTGCCGCCGGCCTCGGCGACCACCTGCTTCGTCACCTTGCCGATGCCGGCCGGCGTGCGGCTGCCGGCAGAGACGTAGCCTTCCGGCAGGTCGCCCTTCAGATTGACGACCGACTTGAAGCGGATGACGTCGAAGATCTGGTCGACCGCCTGCTTGGCGCCGGTCACCCGCGAGGGATGGTCGGTGTCGGCGGCCGCATGCGGCAGCAGTTCGAGCTTACCCTTGTGGCGCTGTTCGAGCGGCAGGTAGGGCAGCATCGGGCCGCTGAGCGTACCGGTCGCAGCGTCCCGGAACAGGTCGGCATCGATTGCCGCATGCGCGATCTTGCCGGATGCCAGTGCTGCATCGAGCGCCTCGGTATCGACGACCTCGCCACGATCGTAATTGACGAGCACGGCGCCGTCCTTCATGGCGGAGAGCACTTTCGCATCGACGGTGCCGGCATTGGAATAGACGCCGGTCGATGCATCCAGGCGGCCGAGGCCGATATGGACGGAGAGCACGTCGGCGCCGCTTGCCGCTTCGACCGGGCTTGCGGCATAGTCGAAACCCTCAGCCTCGATCCAGCGCTTGTGGTGCTCGCGGGCATAGATCGCCACCGTCATGCCGAAGGCCTTGGCGAGCTTGGCGACTTCGCGGCCGATATTGCCGTAGCCGAGGACGGCGAGCTTGCGGCCCTCGAGCTTTGCCGTCGGGAAATCCTTCAGCTGACGGCCGGTGTCGAAATCGCCGTCGGCGACCATGCGGTGCAATCTATCGACCGGCAGGTCGGGAACGACCTTCAGGATCGCCTTCATCACCATCTGGGCGGTCGCCCGGCTGTTGATCCCCGGCGTGTTCATCAGGGCGGCAGTGCCGCCCTCGCCATTGCCGCCGCCCCAGGAGGCCGAGCCCATATTGCCGGTGCCCGCACCAATGCGCACGCCGCCGAGCGGGAAGACCGAGGCCTTGGGAATGAAGGTCGCCGCGGCGATCAGCGCGTCGTACTGGCCCTTGTCGGTCTGCGGCAGGATCTCCGCCTCGGTGCTGAGGTTCGGCTGATAGAAGAAGTGGATGCGGCCCTTTTCGAGGCCGGCGCGATCACTGAGCGGACCGAGATGGAAGACGCCACCCTTCTCCTCGATATAGGCCTTGACCTCGCTGTAATCAGGCTCGCCGTCGGCGCCGAAACGCAGGCCCACCAGGTCGGCGATCAGCACCGTGTAAGCGCGGGTCGGATCGTCCTTGCGAACGGCGCCTTCGGCTTTGACCGGCGCCTCGAAGGTCACGCCGTGCTTTTCCAGCTCCTCCTCGAGAACCACGATCTTGGCTCTGAGATAGGCATATTGCAGATTTTCCAGCAGTGCCACGACATCGTCCGGCTCGCGGATGCCGCCGACCCAGGCGCGGTAATCGCCCGGCGTGCCCGGGAAGGCATTGACGTAGCGGGCCGCGTCGAGGCCGGGCTCGTATTCGCCGTTCGGATGGGTAATGCCCTCATAACCCAGCAGCTGCTTCGACCGGGCGATGATCCGGGCGTGGATGCCAGCATCGGTGATATCAGCGTCCTCGACCTTCAGCAACGTCACGGCGGCGCCACGCCGTTCGGCGTCGGCGACTGCAAGCGACAGCAGCGGATGCGAGCCGACCCATTCGTCGATCACGGCGCGATTGGCGGCGGAGCGGCGGTTGAGCTCGACGACGGAGCCGACCCGGGCCTCAGACTGCAGCAGGCCGAAAGTGGTCTCGGCAAAGGCAAGCGCGCTGTAGGTGTTGATGACGCCGCCGAGCATGCGGTCTTCACCGGCATCGTAGAACGGGCCGGCATCGACGGAGCGCTTGGCCGAAAAGGGCTGCCGGGGATCGATCGGCGGGGCGATCTTCAGCTGCCGCGGGATCGCCCAGGCGGGATCCTGCTGGTTCCTCTCGATCAGCGCCAGGGCATGCGGGGTGAAGGAGGCGACGAAATAACCCGAAATGCCGCCGATCGCCTTCTGGAACGGCATGAACAGGCAGCATTTCGCCATCACGGCGCTGACCAGTTCCGGCTCCCACGGCATGGCGCCGAGCATCGAGGTGGCATCGAACACCGCATGGCGGTTGGCCGGATCGCCGTCGAGCCAGCTCAAGAGTTCGCGGATTTCGCGGCTGGTATAGGCGTTCGCCCCCGTCGTCTCGTGGCCGACGCCGACGAAGATCGAAACGCCGAGGTCGGCAAGTTCAGCCGCGGTCGGGATCACGCCTTCGGAGGCGGCGAAATGGATGCGGCTCTCGCAGCCCTTTTCGGCGAAGCGCTGCATCTCGATCAGCTGTGTGGCCCAGGACTGGCGGAAGAAGCCGGCGGCCTTGGAAGGATCGCTCTCCGGCCGCGGCGTATCGACATAGACGCGCTGGCCGGCGTCGTTGGCATTCATCAGGTGCTGGATGCAGACGGTGAAGCCGCTATGGCCGCCGCCGAGCCCGACCGCCATGCGGTTGACCTTCGGAAAGCCGAAATAGCGATGGATCGCCCGCATCATGTCGGTCAGGATTTTATCGGCCGGGTAGCCGCGATGCATGCTGCGGGAAATCTCGGCCGTGGTGAAGCCGCCGATATCGTTGCCCCGGTCGTCGAACTTGCGATAGGTCTTCTCGATCCAGGCGTCGAAGGCGATGCGCCGCAGGCGGCTGTCCACTTCGTCGGTCGTCGCGTCGGTGATCGGCCCGACGCCGAAGAAGGGGTTAGACGGCAGCTTCGGCGCACCCGACGCGGTCTGTCGGAGGGCGATCAATCGCTGTTCCTGCATCTGCGCAATATCTGTCATTGCCTGCCTGTCTCTGTCCGGAGCTGAAATTGCCTTCATGGTGAAGTGAGTGCACGGGCAGGACAAGCTCATATGCGCCGAACGACAGGCGAAACGCGCCATCGGTGGCGTATCGCTGATGATAGCGCGATGGGCGGGGAGACGCGACGCGCTTTCCTGCCTGGAGATCGGTGGTACTGGGATGATGGAGGAGAAGTGGTGCTGCGGATGACGGAGGAGAGGTGGTGCCTGATGGCGCAGGGGGGATATTGAGGAAAGGTGGTGCCGGGCTGGATGTGGAAGGGAGGGAGGGAAGGCGCCGGATGGACGGAGGAGAAGTGGTGCTGCGGATGGAGGGGCAGAGGTGGTGCCGCGAGGTGCATCGCCGGTGCGTCTGGCAACAAAGCCAACCACACTCTCCGTCATCCCAGGGCTTAACCCTGGGATCCACAGCCAAGGACGCGCGGACCTTTATTTCTTTGCCCCGATCCACCTCGTCCCAGCCGCATGGATCCCAGGGTCAAGCCCTGGGATGACGGAGGAGAGGTGGTGCCCGGGATGGAGGAGGAGAGGTAGTGCCGGGGACCAAAAGCCTCGTCAGGGCGAGAAGCGAACCGTGAGCGCGGCGCCACAAAGCATCGCAGCCGCAACCACCCCCCGCACAAAAACAGACTTGCCGCACGCAACCATCCGGCGTATGTCTTGCTCGTCGCGAAAAGCGACTGCCTCCCTTGATCCGCTCAGTGGCGGAGTAAACAGGTGGACGAATGGGTCGTCCAGGCGGTCGAGCACACGCCGGCCATGCGCTTCAGCCATGGTTCGGCCAGCACTCCCTGAAACCAACGCCTGACGAGATCAGGCCTCATCGTGAGCCTTCGGCGTCGCGAGGCAATTCCGTGATTTGAACGAAATCAGGGAAGCGCTGGCGAGCCTCCCGGCTTGCGTCGACCGTGGAACGCACCCATGACCAGATCCCTCATCGTCATCTTCACCGCCATTGTCCTCGACGCCGTCGGCATCGGGCTGATTTTCCCGATCCTGCCGTCGCTGCTGCAGGACGTCACCCACAGCGGCGACATCGCCCCCGCTATCGGCGCGATGACCGCGCTCTACGCGGTGATGCAGTTCATTTTCGCGCCGGTGCTCGGGGCGATGAGCGACCGGCTCGGCCGCCGGCCCGTGCCGCTGCTTTCGCTTGCCGGCGCAGCCGTCAACTACCTGTTCCTCGCGCTCGCCCCCAACCTGCTGCTGCTCTTCATCGGCCGGGCGATCGCCGGGCTGACGAGCGCCAACGTCTCGGTGGCCACCGCCTATATCACCGACATCTCGCCGGAGGAGAAACGCGCCCGCCGCTTCGGCCTGTTCAACGCCATGTTCGGCCTCGGCTTCATCATCGGCCCGGTCCTCGGCGGCGTCCTCGGCGATCACTGGCTGCGGCTGCCCTTCATCGCGGCGGCCGCACTCAACGGCGCCAACCTGCTGCTCGCCTTCTTCGTCCTGCCGGAATCGCGGCCTGGCAGCCGCGAGAGGATCGACCTTGCCGCGCTCAATCCGCTGAAGCCGCTGAGCGCCGTGCTGGAGATCAAGAGCCTGCTGCCCGTCATCATCCTCTTCTTCCTCTTCAGCGCCACCGGCGAGGCCTATGGCACCTGCTGGGCGCTCTGGGGCAGCGACGCCTTTCACTGGAACGGGCTTGCGATCGGCCTGTCGCTCGGCGCCTTCGGCCTCTGCCAGGCGCTGGCCCAAGCCTTCCTGCCGGGACCGGCGGTCCGGCTGCTCGGCGAACGCGGGGCGATCCTGACCGGCGTCGCCGGCGTCTCCATCGCGCTCGCCGTCATGGCCTTTGCCGACCGGAGCTGGATGATCTTCGCCATCATGCCGGTCTTCACGCTCGGCGGCATCGGCGTGCCGGCGCTGCAGTCGCTGGCGACCCGGCAGGTCGATGAAAACAGCCAGGGCCAGTTCCAGGGCGTGCTCGCCTCGGCCGTCAGCCTCGCCTCGATCGTCGCGCCGCTTGGCTTCTCCAGCCTCTACTTCCTCGTCCGGCAGCAATGGCCGGGCGCCATCTGGCTCTCGGTCGTCGCCGTCTACGCGCTCGCCGTGCCGCTGATTCTGGGTCTCGGGCTGAGGAAGCCGGCGGCTGTGGCGAGATGAACCGCTTCGGCGGCGGGCTTTTGCATCCAGGCACCGCCTCTCCTCCGTCATCCCAGGGCTTCAAGCTGTGCTGGCGGTGCGTTTGGCAACAAAGGCCACCCCACCCTCCGTCATCCCAGGGCTTGACCCTGGGATCCACGACCAAGCACTCTGCCACATGGCCGGATATGTTTACATCGTCACCAACCACAAAAACGGCACCCTCTACATCGGCGTGACGTCCGATCTGGAGCGCCGCATCTATGAACATCGTGAGGGGCTGACGCCGGGCTTTGCCTGGAAATATGGCTGCACCCGCCTCGTCTGGTATGAGGAGCATTGGGACATCGGGACCGCGATCCAGCGCGAGAAGTCATTGAAACGGTGGAACCGGCAATGGAAGATCGATCTGATCGAAGCAATGAATCCCGAGTGGGACGATCTTTATCTTACGCTGTGGTGATGGCGGCTGCGTCTTCTGTGGTGCTCTGGGCATGGATCCCAGGGTCAAGCCGGTGAAGCCCTGGGATGACGGAGGAGAGGGTGTGCCCTGCACAACAGCCCTCCCCCGCCAGCGCCGGCGCTACGCCGCCTCTTCCTTCTCAGCCGCCCCCTCCGCCAGCTTGCGGGCGGCGACGAAATCGACTTTGCCGGAGCCCAGCACCGGCACCTTGCCGACAGTGACCTCGGCCGGGACCATCATGTCCATCGCGCCTTTCGATTTGGCGAAGGCGAGGAATTCGGCGCGGGTGGCGGTCGGGGCGTCGGTGAGCAGCACCAGGCGCTCGCCCTTCTTGGCGTCGGGCAACGAGGAGACGACCGAGAGTGCGCCCGACCAGAGTTCGGCGGCGAGCGCCTCGATCGCCGCCAGCGACACCATCTCGCCGCCGATCTTGGCGAAGCGCTTGGCGCGGCCGCGGATCTTGACGAAGCCGTCCTCGTCGATGCTGACGATGTCGCCGGTGTCGTGCCAGCCATCGGCGAGCGGTTCGATGACGCCGGGCTTTTCGGCACGGAGGTAACCGGCCATGACATTGGCGCCGCGCACGTGCAGCCGGCCGCCCTCGTCGATGCCGGGCACCGGCTCGAGCTTCCATTCCATGCCCGGCAGGATTTTGCCGACCGTGCCGGAGCGGTTGTACATCGGCGTGTTGATGGAAATCACCGGCGCGGTCTCGGTGACGCCGTAGCCTTCGAGGATGCGCAGGCCGAATTTTTCCATATAGGTCTGGCGTGTTGCCGCTTTCACCGGTTCGGCGCCGGCGAAGATGTAGCGGATCGAGCGGAAATCATAAGGGTGCGCCGTCCTGGCATAACCGTTGAGGAAGGTATCGGTGCCGAAGATGATCGTGGCGTTGGAGGCATAGATCAGCTCCGGTACGATGCGGTAATGCAGCGGCGAGGGATAGAAATAGACCGGCACGCCCGAGATCAGCGGCAGCACCGTGCCGGCCGTCAGCCCGAAGGAATGGAAGACCGGCAGGATGTTGAACACCTTGTCGCCGCTGTGGAAATCGATGCGGGCGGCGGCCTGGGCGGCGTTCGACAGCACGTTGCGGTGGGTCAGCACCACACCCTTCGGCGTGCCCTCGGAGCCCGAGGTGAAGAGGATGACGGCCGGATCGTCGGCCTGGCGTTTGGCGAGCGGCCGGCCCTTCCTGAGAAGGCCGATGAGCTTGTCCTTGAATGAGATCTCGGCCCTGAGATCGTCGAGCCAGACGATCGTCAGCTGCTTTTCCAGCTCCTCGATCACTGGGCCGAGCTTGGCCTGGGTGACGAAGGCGCGCGAGGTCAGCACGTGTTTGACCTCCGCCGCCTTGCAGGCAGAGAGGATGTTGGCAGCACCCGCGGTGAAGTTCAGCATGGCCGGCACCTTGCCCGCCGTCATGACGCCGAGAATGGTGGCGGCGGCGCCATTGGCATTCGGCAGCATGACGCCGAGGTTCTGTTCCGGGAAGCGGGCGCGGAATTTCGCGCCGAGCACGGCCGCCCCGGTCAGCAGCTTGCCATAGGTCAGCCGGCCGGTGACCGGATCTTCGACGGCCAGCTTTTTCATGCCGAATTCGTGGCCGGCGCGGATGACGCGCTCGAGCACGGTCGAGGAGGTGTCGGCGGTGCGGAACAACAGGTTCGACATCACCTGGTAGAGGGCAGCACCCGCCGCCGTGCGGCGCTTGCGGCCTTTCAGCTCCGGCGGCACTTCCAGCTTCACCGGCTCGAGAATGGTGACCTTGACCTTGGGAAACAGCCGGCGGCGGATCTTGCCGTTGTCGAGATAGGAGAAATAGGTCTTTTCCAGCCCGTCGATCTTCACCGGCACCACCATCGAGCCGGTCTTGTCGGCGACCATGGCGGCACCGTCATAGACCTTCATCAGCGTGCCGGTCACCGTCAGGCGGCCTTCGGGGAAGATGCCGATCGGGTTGCCCTCCTGCGCCACCTTGATCAGCGAGCGCGTCGCCATCGGCTTGGTCGGGTCGAGCGGCAGGAATTTGCACATTTTCAGGAAGGGGCGCACCCACCAGGCCTGGGCGATCTTGTAATCGACGGCAAAGACCGGCTCCTCCTCGGTGATGGCGAGCGCGAGCGCGCCGTCGAGCAGGCTGACGTGGTTCAGCGCAATGATCGGCGCCGGGCCGGCCTTCTTGATATTCTCCAGCCCCTCGACCTCGAGGCGCATGAAGGCGCGGAACAGGATCGAGATGAAATCGCGGAAGGCATTGGTCGGCAGCGTCTTCAGCATCAGCCAGGCGACCGGGAAATTGACCACGCCGAGGCCGATCAGGATCTGAGGAATGGTGGCGCCGAGCGCCTGGATGACGGCGACGAGGCCGAGGCCGACGGTGATGAACAGCGCCGAGAGCACATTGGCGGCGCCGATGACGCGGGCGCGGCGATCCTCATGCGCCCACGTCTGTAGGCCGGCGAAGGTCGGCACCGCGATGAAGGCGCCCGAGATCGCCATGCCGGCAAGATCGATGGCGACGCGGATGGTATTTTGCCCGGCGAAGAACGCAAGGATGGTCGTCGCGTGCGACGTCGAGGTGAGGCCCCAGAGGTTCCAGGCGAGATCGAGGCTGAAGAGGCCGAGCAATGCGGTGCCGACCGGCGCCGGCAAGAGCACGATGCGGCCCGACGACATCCAGGCGGCAATGCCGGAACCGACGGCAACGGCAATGGCGAAGACGGTGAGATAGGCCGGCACGACGAGCTCGGAGCCGCCGAGCAGCTCGGTCATCATGGTCGGCAGGATGGAGAGGGTGAAGGCGCCGACCAGCCAGAACCAGCAATTCATCAGCGCCGAGCGCCACAGCCGCTTATCCTCACGGATTTCCATGACCAGCGTGTAGCTGGAGCGGATGACATTGCGGTCGATCTCAAGATCCGGCGCCTTGGAGCCGGTCGCCGGGATCATCCGCGCCGAGAGCCAGCAGAGCACCGACAACCCCATCATCATCGAGCCGAACAGCAGCACATTGTCGCCGCTGGAGAAGGCAAGGGCGGCGATGATCGTGCCGCCGAGGATGGCGATGAAGGTGCCGCCCTCGATCCAGGCATTGGCCTTCGGCAGATCGCGGCGTTCGAGGTGATCCGGCAGGATGCCGTATTTGATCGGCCCGAACAGCGCCGAGACGACGCCGAAGCCGAAGAGTGCGGCCATCAGCAAAAAAATCGAGGAGAAGGCGAGACCGACCACGGCAAGGGCGGCGATGCCGATCTCGCAGCGTTTCAGGAGTTCGGCCACCTTGGCCTTGTCGTGCTTGTCGGCGATTTCGCCGCCGAGCGCCGAAAGCAGCAGGAAGGGCACGATGAGGATGACGCCGGCAAGCGTCACCAGTGCTGCCCCCTCGCTCGCCGACATCTTGAAGAGGATGAGGAAGACCAGGGTGTTCTTGAGGAAATTGTCGTTGAAGGCGGTCAGGAACTGCGTCCAGAACAGCGGCGCGAATTTCCGCGATGTCATCAGATTGGTTTGCACGGCGAGACCCTCTATCGATTGGCAGAGAAGGCCACAGAGTTGTTACGCAAAAGTTGAGTGCGATAACAACTCTGCGATGTGGTTAAGGAAGATCAATCTTCATCGCTACGATTGAATTTGACCAGCAGCTTTTCGGTGCGGGCATCTTCGACCTTGCGGATCAGCTTCTCGGATTCGGCGTTGTCGCGCAGCGTCTTGGTGATATTCACCGTCGTCTGCACCAGCATCAATATGCCCATGGCGAGATAGCCCTTCCCCCAGAGATCGAGCGGCATCATGTAAAGGCCGAGCGCCAGCATGAAGGCGGCGGCGCCGAAGGAGAAGTAGGAGAAGCTGACCCAGCTGGCGGAATGTTTCTGGAAACTGTCGTTCATATCAGTAGCCCTTTGATTTCTAGGGGTGGATGGTGGGATGACAATGTCAGGCGGCCGGCGTGATGCGGCTCTTCAGCCGGGCGAGCACCTCATCGGCCGATGAGGTGAGCGGCGCGCCGCAGCCGGCATTGGCAAGCTTTTCGATGATGCCGGCCGGCCGCGTGGCGCTTTCCATCTCCTTCAGCGCCGCCGCCGTCAGCTCGTTCTGGCTCTGGCGCAGGCGCAGCCTGGCGAGCGTCTCCTCAGCCTCGTCGAGGGTGGCCAACCCGGAGCCGGCGACTGCGATATCGAGCTTCTGCGCCTCTTGCGTTGCGCGGGCCAGCCGCTCACCGCGCTGCAGCGCCTGCAGCCGCGCCTCGGCATCCCTGACGATGCCCTTCAGCTTGGCGATACCAGTGGTGAACTGGCTCTGCGCCTGTTCCGACGCATCGCGCTCGGCCTCAAGAAAGGCGATCGCCTCGGCCGCTTCCCGCGCCAGCCCTTCATTGCCCTTGGTGAGCGCCGCGGTGGCGCGGGTCTCGAGATCGGCGATGCGGGCGAGGATCGTCTGATGCTGCGCCTTCTCCTGCTCGTTCTGGCCGATTGCGACGGCGACGCTGCGGCGCGCCGACTGGATCGACTGGGCGGCATCGCGGATCTGCTGGGCAAGCAGCGGCACGGCGTGGCGATCGGCAAAGGCCTGCTCGGCATCATACGCCCTGCCCCGCAGCAATGTGGAAATCAATTTGAACATTTCCTTCCTCCGGTTTATGAACGTTGTTCACGAGACGAGTTATGCCAGAATCATGAACGACGTTCAAGATAATTTTTGAACGTCGTTCAAAATTTCGAAGGGAAATGGTTGATGGCCGGCAGACGAGAAGAAAAACGCGAGGATTTGAAGACCCGGCTGATCGAGGCGGCGCGCGAGCGCATCGCCCGCGACGGGCTTGCCAACCTGCGCGCCCGCGACATCACCCAGGATGCCGGCTGCGCGCTCGGCGGCCTCTACACCGTCTTCACCGATCTCGCCGAGCTCGTCATCCATGTGAATTCCGCGACGCTGAAGGCGCTGGAGGCCAGGCTGACGCTTGACGAGGCCAGGGGCAAAAGCCCGACCGATCGCCTGCGCAACCTCGCCCAGGGCTACCTCGCCTTTGCCGTGGAACACCGCAATCTCTGGAAGGCGCTGTTCGACCACTTCCCCCCCGCCACCAGCCCGACGCCGCAATGGCACCTCGACGAACACCTCTTCCTGATGGACGTGATCGCCGAACCGCTCGCCGAACTGCAGCCCGCCATGCCGCCCGAAGACCGCGCCATCCGCGCCCGCACCCTCTTCGGCGCCGTCCACGGCGTCGTCAGCATCAGCCTCGAAGGCCGCTTCGTCGGCCTGCCGCTGGAGCGGCTGGCACGCGAGGTGGACGAGCTGGTGCAGACGATTGCCGCGGGGGCCGAGCTGCGGCGGCAGGGGATGTGAGATCGCGTTGGGTGGAGTGAGGTCGGAGGACGAGCGGACGTCGAAAGAGCCGTGTTTGGTAGAATGACGTCGAGAGGAAGCGGTATCATCTGATTACCCGCCTTGCGGTTCCAGCCTCAGCCCCACCCCACTCTCCGTCATCCTCGGCCTTGAGCCGAGGATCCACGCCCGCCACCCAGGATCTCGACGGGTATTGGCGACAACCTGCTGAAATCACCGCGAAAAACGCCCCTCATCCGCCTGCCGGCACCTTCTTGGATAAGAAAAATGTAGGATATTGATGCCTGCCGGGCGGGTGGCCGCCCGCCCGGCAGCTGGTTGTCGGATCGTCACCTTCT
>NZ_JACHYV010000052.1:0-12042 GCF_014193135.1 Rhizobium sp. BK049 | reverse complement strand
ACGACCGTACCACGGCCCGAGATCGAGAACACGTCTTCGATCGGCATCAGGAACGGCTGGTCAACCGGACGCTCCGGCGTCGGGATGTAGGAGTCAACCGCTGCCATCAGCTCGCGGATCGCGTCTTCGCCGATCTTCTTGTCGGAATCTTCAAGAGCAGCAAGCGCCGAACCCTTGACGACCGGAATGTCGTCGCCCGGGAAGTCGTAGGACGACAGAAGTTCGCGAACTTCGAGCTCGACCAGCTCGAGAAGCTCGGCGTCGTCAACCTGGTCGACCTTGTTCAGGAACACAACGATCGCCGGAACGCCGACCTGGCGGGCGAGCAGGATGTGTTCGCGCGTCTGCGGCATCGGGCCGTCAGCAGCCGAGCAAACCAGGATCGCGCCGTCCATCTGCGCCGCACCGGTGATCATGTTCTTCACGTAGTCGGCATGGCCGGGGCAGTCGACGTGCGCGTAGTGGCGGGCCGGCGTCTCATACTCGACGTGCGCCGTCGAGATCGTGATGCCGCGCGCCTTCTCTTCCGGAGCCGCGTCGATCTGATCGTACGCCTTGAACTCACCGAAGTACTTCGTGATCGCTGCCGTCAGAGACGTCTTGCCGTGGTCAACGTGGCCGATCGTGCCGATGTTGACGTGCGGCTTGTTGCGCTCAAACTTACTCTTTGCCATTTGAATGCTTCCTGTGAACGAAATGGTGGCCCCGGCGAACCGGTTTAGTGCCGCCGTTTAAGGCTTTCGGCGAAATTGCGCAAGACTTAATTGCAGACGCCAATCTTGGCGTGACAGCGCATATGGGAGACAATTCGCCGCCTGCAAGGCGATTCGCCGCGGCCCCTCCAAAAATCGCTGGAATCTCAGAGAAAATCGCACGGATCACCAAGGATGAGCCGCGGCCGCCGGCATTGACATCCCTCGCCTGCGGCAATGGCGGCCGGCGTCTCCGCCACGGCTGGAAACAGCGCGCGTGACCATCGCGACTGCGATCGCGTCAACTGGCTTTAAGGGAGACTGGAGCGGGTAGCGGGAATCGAACCCGCGTATTCAGCTTGGAAGGCTGCTGCTCTACCATTGAGCTATACCCGCGGGATGGTCAGATCCGATGACGAATGGTGGAGAGAGTTGGATTTGAACCAACGTAGGCTGAGCCAACGGATTTACAGTCCGTCCCCTTTAACCACTCGGGCATCTCTCCAGTTTTTCGTCCGGATCTTGAAGACCAAGTTCGTCAGACTTCGAAGCGTTGCCGCCCGTCGTCTGCGCCGCGTATATGACCGGAGCATTTCCGTCTGTCAACACGATGACAATGGAAAAAACACGAAAAATTTCATTCGCCGCCGAAAGCCGGCATATGAAAGAAAGCCTATGCGGCAGCGAACGCCATGGCTATAAAGCCGCATGAGCAAAGACAACAAATCCGGCGGCAAGGCCGCGACAGAGCCATCCGCCAAGGATACGCACTACGCCAATCTGAGGCGCGCCCACCGTGACGCCAAGCGCGAACGCGGCGAGATCCCGACACCCCAGCCACAGAAGCGCCGGCGTGGAGCTGAGGACTGGAAGCCGCCGGCGCTCGCGCCCGACCAGGTATATCTCTATGGCCTCCATACAGTGCGCGCCGCTCTCGACAATACGGAGCGCAAGAAGATCAAGCTGTTTACGACACAGAATGCGCTCGCGCGCCTGGAAATCGATGTCGAGACGCTCGGCATTCCCTTCGAAATCGTCTCGCCGCACGAGATCGACAAGGTGCTGGGTCCCGAGGCGATCCATCAGGGCGTCATGCTGGAAACGCGGCCGCTACCGATGCGCCGGCTCGAAGCGCTAAAGGACAGCCCTCTCCTGCTCGTGCTCGATCAGGTCACCGATCCGCACAATGTCGGCGCGATCATGCGCTCGGCCGTCGCTTTCAATGCCGGGGCCGTTATCACCACCCAGAGACATAGCCCGACCGAGTCAGGCGTGCTCGCCAAATCCGCCTCCGGCGCCCTGGAACTGATACCTTATATACAGATCACCAATCTCGCCGATGCACTCGGCGAATTGCACAGGCTCGGCTTCTCCACCATCGGCCTCGATTCAGAAGGGCCGGCGCCGCTCGAAGGCACCTTCTCAGGCGACAAGGTGGCGCTGGTGCTCGGCTCGGAGGGCAAGGGGCTCAGGCAGAAGACGCGCGAAACCGTCAACGCGCTTGCCCGCCTCGACATGCCGGGCGCAATCAAATCGCTGAACGTCTCGAATGCAGCGGCGATCGCGCTTTATGCGGCGCGGCTCTATCTGAAGCCATAGGTGAGCCAACAAGCGACCAGCTCAATTCAACCGACCGCAGTCATCGCGCCAAGGGAAGTGTCATGATCCGTTTCGTCGTCCGGCTTTCGGCTGCGGCAGCAGCCCTGCTTGCTTGTGGCCTGGCCCAGGGGCAGGAGATCGATGCCGATATTGTCAAAGCGCAGGCCGGGACCTATCTCTTTGCCCCGCAAGACGGCCGCGCGGGATGCCGGATGACGCTTGAAACCGGTACGGCGATCGGCGGCTATTCGCTCTCTGGCCAGGAGTCTTGCACTACGCCACTGCCGGCGCTCGCCGAGTCCTATGCCTGGAATTTCGACGGCAATGGCGGCCTCATTCTGATCGATGCGATGCGCAAGGTCATCGCCCGTTTCGTCGAGAACGAGGGTTCAGCGATGAAAACGGAAGACGAAACACCGCTCCTGCTGATCTCGGCACCCGATGGTGTCGATCACTTGCCGACCTTCAGGAGCCTTGCCGGGACATGGGCAATGCAAAGACCGGGCGGCGAAAAGCTCTGCAGCGTGACACTCGACGGCACCGTCGATACGGACGGCCATGCACCCCTATCGCTTTCCGGAGACTGCGCTGCCAATGTCGCCGGGCTCAAGCTCAGCATATGGGATATCGACGGTTTCGGGCTGACGCTGATGAGCCATGACGGTTCGTCGCTCAGCTTCGACATGCGCGCCGACGGCAATTTCGACAAGTCCAGAGAAGAAGGCGGCAAGCCGCTTTCGCTCGTGCGCCACTGATCCCGGCGCATGGCTCGAGCCGGAGAAATCCACTTTTTGCCTTGGAATGACCTTCTGGAGCATTATGATCGGGCGGCGATCGATCCGTAGCGACCGGTCATAAGCAAGAAGGAGCGATTCCCATCATGGCCATTCGACCGCTGATTTTCGGTATCCTCTTCATCGCGGCCTTTGTGGGAATCATTCTGAGCATCATTTGGGTGGACACGTCGCATCCCGTTCACCAGGCCGATCCCTTGTCGCCGACGGCGCCTGGCCCCGCGACGCCGGGGCCGGTGCAATAGGCCCAGAGGAACGCGGACGGCGATCGCGCGTTAATCCCCGATCGAACGAGGATTGAACGCTTATGCGCATAATGATCGCCATCGTCGCCGTCATGGTCGCCTCGGTGCTCAGCATCGCGCTGATGTCACCTTCCGGTGCCGGACAGACCGGTAATGGCGACAGGATCGAGGCCAAAATCAACGAACCCCTCGCGCATTGAACCGGAACGACGGGTAGCTGAGACCGACTGTCTTCAGCTGCAATAGAACCAGGGCATGTCGCGATCATATGGCACCACTCGAGGGAAATGGCTGCGGTCAGCAAATATGCGCGAACTTCATGGCTGGTTCCTCATTGAGGATGGGGAGACACTGCGCCGTCGCGGCTGAATTGCCGCTGAAACAGTCCTTCGGACGGGGTTCATTAAGGAAAAACGCGCCGGAGCATTATCGAAACCAGTCTGCCTTCGTTCTCAACGAAACTACGACGCGACAGCCTTCGCTTGGCCGCTCTCTTCGGCTCGCCGAGCCGAAGCTCACGAGCGTAGGCTGGTGCCCCCGGCAGGGTTCGAACCCGCGACCCCCTGATTACAAATCAGGTGCTCTACCAACTGAGCTACAAGGGCAATAGCTGCCCAACTAACAGATTCTGCGATCCTGTAAAGGAAAATCCGTGCGAGCGCCGACAAGTCTGCGTGTATTCAAAACGCCTTGTCTTGCAAAACGGCCTTGTCGCAACTGCCATTTATCCTTTAGCTAGAGCAGCTTCACAAAGGGCATTGTATGGGCCGTTCATTCCAGACGCTTTCCTTTATCGCCTCGCCGACGATGGAGGCGCTCGCAGCGCGCGAAGAGCTGATTCGCATCTATGGCGACGTGCCTCAGGACAAGGCTGATGTCATCGTCGCACTGGGCGGCGATGGCTTCATGCTGCAGACGCTGCACAGCACCATGAATTCGGGCAAGCTGGTCTACGGCATGAATCGCGGCTCGGTCGGCTTTCTGATGAATGATTACAGCACGGAACGGCTTCAGGAGCGTATCTGCGTCGCCGTCGAAAACGCCTTCCGCCCGTTGAAGATGACGACGGCCAATGCCGACGGCACGAATTCCACAGCGCTCGCCATCAACGAGGTTTATCTTTTCCGTCAGTCTTATCAGGCCGCCAATCTGAGGGTGGTGGTCGACGGGCGCGTGCGTCTGGAGGAGCTGATCTGCGACGGGCTGATGGTGGCCACCCCAGCGGGATCGACGGCCTATAATCTTTCCGCCCATGGCCCTATTCTGCCGCTCGAGGCGCCACTGCTCGCCATGACGCCGGTCAGCGCTTTCAGGCCGCGGCGCTGGAGGGGCGCCCTGCTTCCGAACAAGGTGACTGTCGATATCGACGTGCTCGAACCGGTGAAGCGGCCGGTGAATGCGGTGGCAGACAATACGGAGGTCAAATCGGTGCTGCATGTCCGCATCGCCCAGTCGGAGCATATGACGGCGCGTATCCTCTCCGATCCGGACCGCTCCTGGTCCGACCGCATTCTCGCGGAGCAGTTCAAGGATTGAAATGATGGCAATGCGCCTGACATTGATGGCCACGATTTTCCTCGCTGGATGCTCGGCCGCGATCGCCGCTCCCGCGCAGGACGTCATCCTGCCCGCTTCTGTGATTTTCGCGACCAGCACCGGCTACTGGGAGAATGACGGCAACGCACCTGATGTCGAGCGGGCGCCCACCGCTGCCGAAAGCGTGTCCGCCCCTCAGCAAAAGCGCCACGGCTATTATAAGCTCTTTGCTGTGCGTCAGCCGGACAGGACATCGAAGGTCTATCTTCAGCAGATTGCCCAGACCGAGACCGGTCCGGCGATTGCCTCGACGATCGAGCTGCAGGAGATCAGCGACCTGAAGCCATACGTGACCGATATCCGCCCCGAAAACTCGAGCGGCATCATCAAACAACCCGGCCTCTTCGCTACGATCTATCTGAAGACCGATCCCGCAGCCGAGCCGGACGGCTGGACCGTGCTGATTGACGAACTCGGCGACATCACCATCGAGAAAGCGACCAATTGAGCAGCGAGACGCTGTTCGCACAGGCGAGGAAGATGAAACTCGGCTTTCGCGAGGGCATCCTCTATGACGACCGGAGACTGGACTGGGACGCAGCCGGTCCAAGACCCGTCCGGTGGTCGCTATGGTATCCGGCTGCCGATAACGCGCAGGAATGCGAGATCCAGGAGAGAAGCTGGTTTCGGAAGGCGGCGGTCGCTCGCGACGTACCGATTCGGCCCTCAGACAGGCCTTATCCCCTCGTCTTGCTGTCACATGGCACTGGTGGATCTGCGGCCGGACTGGAATGGCTGGCGCGACGCCTGGTCGATCGCGGATTTACAGCGCTCGGCGTCGATCATCACGGCAATACGGGCAGTGAGCCCTACCGCGCCGAAGGTTTTGCCTGTCTCTGGGAACGGGCGCCAGATCTGAGCTTGATGCTCGACCGCTACCGCGACTGGCTTGGCCATTTTGCCGGTCGGATCGATGTGGACCGTGTATTCGCGGTCGGATTTTCGGCCGGAGCCCATAGCGTCATGTTGCTTCTCGGCGCCGTCACCCAGTTCTCGCAGTTCGAGCCGTCACGGCTGAAGCCGGGTGGTCCACGCGGCCCGAGGGAATTTCCCGACCTCGCCGATCATATTCCCTCACTGCTTCGCACCAGCGATGTTTTTCGCGAATCATGGTCCCGCATGTCGCGATCCTATCGGGACGACAGGATCACAGCGGCGGTCCTCTGCGCGCCGGGTCGCTCCGTTCTCAGCTTCGGCGCCGAAAGCCTGAAAGCTGTCGTGGCGCCCGCTCTTATCCTTGTCGGCGATGCCGATAAGGCGGCACCGGCTGAGGAATGTTCTTGCTGGCTGCATGAGCGCCTGACACGCAGCGCCCTTAAAATCCTCGACGGCGGCCTCGGGCATTATATCTTTGTGCCGGAGGGAACCGGGCTCGGCATGGCCTTTGCCGCCGAGCTCTTCACCGATCCGCCGGGCATCGAGCGGGGGGCCGTTCATGACGAGATTGCCGCTCTATCGGCGGCGCTGTTTCATGACGGCGATGGCGGCGCGATAGGCTGAACAAAGAAAGCCCCGTTTCCAGGGCTTTCTGATTTCCAAATGCTGATTGTCAATCGACATCCTCGACGACCGCATCGGCGGCGCCGCTGATGCGGTGGGCAAGGGCCGCTTCCATGAATTCGTTCAGATCGCCGTCGAGCACGTCATCCGGAGCAGTGCTGGCGACGCCTGTGCGCAGGTCCTTGACCAGCTGGTAGGGTTGCAGCACGTAGGAGCGGATCTGATGACCCCAGCCGATATCCGTCTTGGAAGCGGCTTCGGCGTTGGCAGCCTCTTCGCGCTTCTTCAACTCTGCTTCGTACATCCGGGCACGCAGCATTTCCCAGGCCTTGGCACGGTTCTTGTGCTGCGAACGTTCCTGCTGGCAGGCCACCACGATCCCGGTCGGGATATGGGTGATGCGCACGGCCGAGTCCGTCGTGTTGACGTGCTGGCCGCCGGCGCCTGACGAACGATAGGTATCGATGCGGCAATCGCTTTCGTTGATGTCGATGTTGATCGAGTCGTCGACGACCGGATAGACCCAGATCGACGAGAAGGACGTATGGCGCCGCGCATTGCTGTCGTAGGGGGAAATGCGCACCAGACGATGTACGCCCGATTCTGTCTTCAGCCAGCCATAGGCATTGTGGCCCTTGACGAGCAGGGTGGCGGACTTGATGCCCGCCTCTTCGCCGTCATGGACTTCGAGAAGCTCGACCTTGAAGCGCTGGCGTTCCGCCCAGCGGGTGTACATGCGCAACAGCATGTTGGCCCAGTCCTGGCTTTCGGTGCCGCCGGCGCCGGAATGGACTTCGAGATAGGTGTCGTTGCTGTCGGCCTCCCCGGAGAGCATCGCCTCCACCTGACGGCGCGCGGCCTCGGCCTTCAGTGCCTTCAAAGCATCCTCGGCCTCTTTGACGATGCCTTCGTCGCCCTCTTCCTCGCCGAGTTCGACCAGCTCGACATTGTCTTTCAGCTGCTGTTCCAGCTGCCGGACGCCGTTAATGCCGTCATCGAGCTGCTGACGCTCGCGCATCAGCTTCTGGGCCTCCTGCGCATCGTTCCAGAGGTTCGGATCCTCTGCCTTGTTGTTCAACCAGTCCAGTCGTCTTACTGCCTGGTCCCAGTCAAAGATGCCTCCTCAGCAGGGTGATAGCCTGCTTGGTTTCATCGACCACGTTTTCGATTTCCGCTCGCATTTTCCTGCTTCTCTGTAACGGTCTTCTTCAAGTGCTGGTGACATAGAGACGCCCGCCGCGGATGTAAAGAGCCGGGGCGGGTTTCCAAAACTGGGTGAAGACTCAGAAGAGTCCTGGCGTGCCGGTCTGAACGGCCTGGTTGGCTTGCGGCGAGGTCTTCAGGATCTCCTCCGGCGCCATGGTGCTGTCCATGCCGATGACGGAGAAGCTGTCGGCAGGTCCGGTGCCGGGCTTGAAGGCCTCGACGATCGTGTTCGGATCGCCGTCGGCGGCGGCCATGCCGGTCTTGCGGTCGATCGGGATCAGGTTCATGCCCTGTGGAATGACGAACTTCGATTCCGGCATGTCCTTGACGGCGGCCTGCATGAATTCGTTGAAAATCGGGGCGGATAGACCGCCGCCGGTGCCGCCGCGGCCGAGCGGGGCCGGCGTATCGAAGCCCATATAGAGGCCGGCGACGAGATCCGGCGTGAAACCGACGAACCAGGCATCCTTTTCGTCATTGGTGGTGCCGGTCTTTCCGGCGACGTCGCGACCGCCGAGATCAATCTTGCCGGCGGCGGTGCCGCGCTGGATGACGCCCTGCATCATCGAGGTGATCTGATAGGCGGTCATCGGGTCAAGGACGGTTTCGCGGTTGTCGACGACATTCGGCTCTTCCTGGTTCTGCCAGTCGCCGGCATTGCAGCCCTCGCAGAGGCGCTCCTCATGCTTGAAAATCGTCTTGCCATAACGGTCCTGGATACGATCGATCAGGGTCGGCTTGATCTGCTTGCCGCCATTGGCAATGACCGAATAGGCCGAGACCATGCGCAGCACTGTCGTGTCGCCCGCGCCGAGCGACATCGAGAGAACCGGCAGCATGTGATCGTAGATACCGAAGCGTTCGGCATATTCGGCAACGATATTCATGCCGAGATCGTTGGCGAGTCGCACCGTCATCAGGTTGCGCGAATGCTCGATGCCTGAGCGCAGTGTCGACGGGCCGCCGACTTCGCCGCCGTAGTTTTCGGGCTTCCAAACCTGGCCGCCCGAGACGATCTCAATCGGCGCGTCCATGATGACGGAGGCCGGCGTATAACCGTTGTCCATCGCCGCGGCGTAGACGAAAGGCTTGAACGAGGAGCCCGGCTGGCGCATCGCCTGAGTGGCGCGGTTGAATTCGGACTGGCCATAGGAGAAGCCGCCGACCATGGCGAGCACGCGGCCGGTCTTCGGATCCATGGCGACAAGCCCGCCCTGTACCTTCGGCGGCTGGCGCAGACGGTAGGAGGTCGACGCGTCGTCACCGAGCCTCTCGACATAGACGACATCGCCCGGGCTCAAGACACCGGCCGGCGATTTCGCCGTCTTGCGGGAGCCATCCGCCGAACGGTAGGCCCATTGCATGTTCTTGGCGTCGATGGTGCCGCGCTGACGGTCCGCCGCAACCTTGCCGCTCCCGTCCTTGGCCGGCTGCAGGCCGATATCGACATTGTTATCGGACACGGCGAGGACGACGGCGAGCCGCCATTCCGGAACGTCGGTTAGTGCGGGAATATCGGCAAGCGCCTTGCCCCAATCGCCGCTGGAGTCGATCTGCTTAATGGCCCCATGGAATCCACGGCGCTCGTCATAGGTCACGAGGCCATCCTGCAGCGCCTTGCGGGCGGCGAGCTGCATTTGCGGATCGAGCGAAGTGCGCACCGAGAGGCCGCCCTCGTAAAGAACCTTCTCGCCATATTGATCGATCAGCTGGCGGCGCACGGCTTCGGCGAAGTAATCGGACGCGAAGAGCGAAGGACCGTTGCTGCGGGCGGTGACGCCGAGCGGCTGCTTCTTGGCTTCCGCGCCGTCGCTCTGGCTGACATAGCCGTTCTCGACCATGCGATCGATAACCCAGTTGCGACGCTCGAGCGCCGCCTCAGGATGGCGGAACGGATGATAATTGGCCGGGCCTTTCGGAAGCGATGCCAAATAGGCGGCCTCGGCGACAGTCAGCTCGGTAACCGACTTATTGAAATAGGTCAGCGCCGCGCCGGCGATGCCATAGGAATTCATCCCGAAGAAAATCTCGTTCAGGTAGAGTTCGAGAATCTTGTCCTTGCTGTAGGCCTGCTCGATACGAAAGGAGAGGATTGCTTCCTTGATCTTGCGGTCGATCGTCTGGTCCGAGCTCAAAAGGAAGTTCTTAGCCACCTGCTGGGTGATTGTGGAAGCTCCGACGGGACGGCGGCCCGAACCGAAATTCTGCAGGTTGACGAGGATTGCGCGGCCGAGACCGGTGAGGTCGACGCCCGGATGGTTGTAGAAATTCTTGTCCTCGGCCGACAGGAAAGCGGCCTTCACGCGGTCGGGAATGGCCTGGATCGGCAGGAAAAGACGCTTTTCTTTAGCATATTCGGCCATGAGAGCGCCGTTGCCGGCATGGACGCGGGTCGTCACCGGTGGCGCGTAGCTGTTCAGAACGGCATAGTCCGGAAGATCCCTGGCGACATTGGCGAGATAGATAGCAATACCCGCCGCAGCGACCAGAAACAGGACGCAGGCCATTCCGAAGAAATATCCAAGAAGTCTAAGCATATTTTCAGCTACCGGTCTCTTCGATCCGCAATCGGCGCAGACGCAACGATTGCACAGATCGAGACAATTTGCACGTTGCGCGCGGCTTACTCCATGAGCGCTACCGCCACAAGCCGATTCCGCGCCTCAAGCTAGGAAACATAAGCCGGAGTAACGGCGCGAATGTGAGCAAAATAGGGCTCGGCCCGCCGCAATCGTCGCCGCGGCAGCGTTTCATCGGGACTGTCACATCCAAGCAACGCCCTTGCCCGCCGACAAGCCGAAGCACGGCGTTCAGAACGAGATTCATCTGATGGGTCCAAGTCTCTGTTTTCATGGATTTCGCCAGAGCGAACTATTAGAATCTTTGGGCGGCGCTCTTATCCGCCATTCGCCACAACGCCGGTACGGTATCGCTTCACCGCCTCGGTCAGGAGATCGGCGATCCTGGTTCGCCAGGTTTCGTCGAGCAGCAGTTTTTCGTCTTCAGCATTCGACAGGAATCCGAGCTCGAGCAGGATCGACGGCACGTCGGGGGCCTGCAGCACGCGGAAGCCGGCGTGGCGGTGCGGATTGTTGATGGTGCCGACCTGGTCCTTGAAGGAATTCAGCACGCTTTCGGCCAGCGAGATCGAAAAGGCCTGCGTCTCGCGCCGCGTCAGATCGAGCAGGATGTCGGCGACCTCGGGCGGCTCGGCGACTACCTCCTTGCCGGCGATCTGGTCGGAAAGGTTTTCGCGCTCGGCAAGATCGGCTGCGAGCTTGTCCGAGGCCTTGTCCGAAATCGTATAGACCGTTGCGCCGCGGATATCCTTCTGTTTCAGCGTATCGGCATGCAGTGAAATGAACAGGCCGGCATGGTTCTGGCGGGCGATCAGCACGCGCTGGGAGAGCGACAGGAACTCGTCGTCGCTGCGCGTCAGGAACGCCTTGATGCCCGGCTCCTTGTTCAGCCGGTCGGCCAGAGCCCTGGCGAAGGCAAGCGTCACCTGCTTTTCCTCGGTCTTCGTATCGACGCCGATTGCGCCGGTATCGATGCCGCCATGGCCGGCGTCGACGGCAATGACGAAATCGCCGGGGGCGGCTTTCTCCGGCGCCGGAATGGCGCTCGTCGTCTGAGCCGCCCCGGTCCGATCATCCCACGATTGTGTCTTCACCAGTTCGGCAAAGGCCTCCTTATCGATCATTTCGGCGTCGAGCACCAGGCGATGACCCCTCCCCGCCTCGTCGGCCTGCACCTTGGCGAGCGAGAGCTTCACCGGCCTTGCCGCTGTCAGCACGATGCGGGCGCTCTCCTCATCCATCTTGCCGTAGCGGATCTCCTTGAAGAGGCCGCGAGCGGCCAAATCCTTCCCTGGGAAACCGAAGGCGGTGGCCGGCAGATCGACGACGATCCGCTCCGGATTGGCGATATAATGGACGGAGAAACGCGGTTCGCGGTCGAAATCGATGACGATGCGCGTCCTGGCGTCATCGCCGATGATGCGCGCCCCATAAGCGAGCAGCGGATCCTTCATCTCGGCCGAACCCGCGAGGCCAGGCAGGAGGCAACCTGCAATGAGCACCGCCGTCTGAACCCGCCTTGCGAATGTCGATCGCCGCGTTGCGGACTGCGCCGCGATCCGAGCCCTCTTAAACAATAAACCGTCACACCCTATTTGTAACCGCGATGGACCTGATATGGCCGGATCGACGCTCGATAGCGAGACGCCTTGCGACCTGCCGAATCGCGGTCACCTGCCCCCCAGTTTCTATGCGATTCGAAATCCATCAATATTATGGCACATTTGGCTTTTCCCTGGTACATTCTATTTCCAAGTGCGACATGCCAATGATTTCAATGGCTTCACTTTGGAGATTTTGGCATGTCCCGATGCTATACGCAGCTTGCCCT
>NZ_JACHYV010000051.1:0-13020 GCF_014193135.1 Rhizobium sp. BK049 | reverse complement strand
GTCATCCTTGCCGGCCGTCCTTTTCCGGTAGGACAGAGAATCATATTTCAGCTGATTTGCGAATCCGCGATTCTGAAAAATCGAAGCGTGCTCTAGCCAATATTTGCCCGGATCGGGCGAATATACCGTCGGCACAATTGCAGGAAATGGCCGGAACAACTGGGGCGGCGGGCAAAATTCCGGACGCCCTTGTCTTTTGTTTGCTGCTTCTTAAATAAGGTTCGCAATCGCAGCCGCGGTTCAAAGCCTGTGGATAAGGCTTTTTCCGAGTTTTCGCGGGCTTTTTTGCTGGAAAAGCTTGACGAGAACAAAAAATGTGGGAATCACCGTTCGACTTGTTGAAACGGTGAACAGGGTCAAGGCGGATCGCGCAACCATGGCCGGAAATCCAAAGGCAAGAAAGCTTTGCTGTCCGGTACCGGCGATCGTGGTTAATCAGACTTTAAATGTCATCCCGTTAGGTGGGCTCAGGTGATTCAAGGGCGACGCGAGCGGCGCGTCAGGCCCTGAGACGGCCCATTCACCGTAGCGAGATTGGATAGCGTCAGGAAGGCGACGATATAAATGGCAACCAAGGTCAAAGAGAACGAAGACGCGGAAGTCGAACGCGACGGCGCAAGCGACGGCCCTCTTCTCGATCTTTCCGACGACGCGGTCAAGAAGATGATCAAGGCCGCCAAGAAGCGCGGCTACGTGACGATGGACGAGCTGAACGCCGTCCTGCCGTCCGAAGAAGTGACCTCCGAGCAGATCGAAGACACGATGTCGATGCTGTCGGACATGGGCATCAACGTCATCGAGGACGAGGAAGCCGAAGAGGCCGGTGCTTCCGGCGGTGGCGATGACGACGACGCCGGCGGCGATGAGGACAGCGAAGGCGGCGAGCTCGCGCCTTCGGCCGGCACCGCGCTTGCGACCGCCAAGAAGAAAGAGCCGACCGACCGTACCGATGACCCGGTGCGCATGTATCTGCGCGAGATGGGCTCGGTGGAGCTTCTGTCGCGCGAAGGCGAAATCGCAATCGCCAAGCGCATCGAAGCCGGCCGCGAGACGATGATCGCGGGCCTCTGTGAGAGCCCGCTGACCTTCCAGGCCCTGATCATCTGGCGCGACGAACTCAACGAAGGCACGACGCTGCTGCGCGAGATCATCGATCTCGAGACGACCTACTCCGGTCCGGAAGCCAAGGCAGCGCCGCAGTTCCAGAGCCCCGAGAAGATCGAGGCCGACCGCAAGGCGGCAGAAGAGAAGGAAAAGACCCGGCGCGCCCGCTCCGGCGACGACGATATCACCGATGTCGGCGGCGAAGGCCTGCCTCCCGAAGAGGAGGAAGAGGACGAGGACGAATCCAACCTGTCGCTGGCGGCGATGGAAGCCGAGCTGCGCCCGCAGGTCATGGAAACGCTCGACATCATCGCCGAGACCTACAAGAAGCTGCGCAAGCTGCAGGACCAGCAGGTCGAGCAGCGGTTGGCCGCTACCGGCACGCTGTCTTCCGCCCAAGAGCGCCGCTACAAGGAGCTCAAGGACGAGCTCATCAAGGCGGTCAAGTCGCTGTCGCTCAACCAGAACCGCATCGATGCACTGGTCGAGCAGCTCTACGACATCAACAAGCGCCTCGTGCAGAACGAAGGGCGCCTGCTGCGTCTGGCCGAATCCTACGGCGTCAAGCGCGACTCCTTCCTGGAGCAGTATCAGGGCGCCGAGCTCGATCCGAATTGGATGAAGTCGATCGGCAATCTGGCCGCTCGCGGCTGGAAGGAATTCGCCAAGGCGGAGAATACGACGATCCGCGACATCCGCCAGGAGATCCAGAATCTCGCGACGGAAACCGGCATCTCGATCTCGGAATTCCGCCGCATCGTGCACATGGTGCAGAAGGGCGAGCGCGAAGCCCGAATCGCCAAGAAGGAAATGGTCGAAGCGAATCTTCGCCTCGTCATTTCAATCGCCAAGAAGTACACGAACCGCGGCCTGCAGTTCCTCGACCTCATTCAGGAAGGCAATATCGGCCTGATGAAGGCGGTCGACAAGTTCGAATACCGCCGCGGTTACAAGTTCTCGACCTATGCAACATGGTGGATCCGTCAAGCGATCACCCGCTCGATCGCCGACCAGGCCCGCACGATCCGCATTCCGGTGCATATGATCGAGACGATCAACAAGATCGTCCGGACCTCGCGCCAGATGCTCCACGAGATCGGCCGCGAGCCGACGCCGGAAGAACTGGCCGAAAAGCTCGCCATGCCGCTCGAAAAGGTCCGCAAGGTCCTGAAGATCGCCAAGGAGCCGATCTCGCTTGAAACCCCGGTGGGCGACGAAGAGGATTCGCATCTCGGCGACTTCATCGAGGACAAGAACGCGCTGCTGCCGATCGATGCCGCCATCCAGGCGAACCTGCGCGAGACGACGACCCGCGTTCTCGCCTCGTTGACGCCGCGCGAAGAGCGCGTCCTGCGCATGCGCTTCGGCATCGGCATGAACACCGACCACACGCTCGAAGAAGTCGGCCAGCAGTTCTCGGTCACCCGCGAACGTATCCGCCAGATCGAAGCGAAGGCGTTGCGCAAGCTAAAGCATCCGAGCCGCTCGAGAAAGCTGAGAAGCTTTCTGGACAGCTAAGAAACTTCAAGCTGCGCTCGATCCTCGACAGCTGAGGTTTCGACAATTGCCGTGATGATTGGAAAGCCGGGCGTCGTGCCCGGCTTTTGCTTTTGTGATTAATACCAATGATCCCGGCGGCTTTCTTGTCGCTCAGTGGTGACAAGATTATAGTCCGGCGACGGGGGAAGAAATCGGTCGCGGTGCGCGAGCGAGGACCGACGCATGCCCGTGTCGGGCGAATCCTCCGTTCGGAGGTGCAAGATGACCACTTACATTGTGTTGATCAACTGGACGGACCAAGGCGTGCGCACTGTTCGCGACTCGTCAAAACGGCTGGATGCGGCGAAGAAACTGCTTGGCGACATGGGCGGCTCCTTCAACCAGTTCTTTCTGACGATGGGCGGCCACGACATGGTGGCTGTCTGCGAAGCGCCTGACGATGCCGTCATGGCGCGATTTGGCCTTTCGCTGGCGATGGCCGGCAATGTCCGCACCCAGACACTGAAGGCATTCCCGGAGGCTGCCTATCGAGAGATCATCGGCTCGCTCAGCTAACGCATGCAGAATTTCAGCGCCTCTCCCCATCAAGGGCGCGGCCTCGGCCCCGCTCGTGGGTGGCCCATTGTCCAAGTCCGAGAAGAGAACGGATGGCGCACTGGCCAGCGGATGGCTTCGGCGCGATCACGAGGTTTTTTGCTTTTGCGGCTTGATGCTGCCGGCTTTAAAGGCCACATCGCTGCTGTGACAGACGAAGTGGACTTGGCGGAGACGAATCACGAAACGGCAAAACGGCGGCCCGAAATCCGCTGGGGCGTTGCCGCGTCGGTGCTTCTGCATGTGCCGATCGTTGCGCTTCTGATTTTCGGCTTGCCGAAGATGGAGCTGAAGCCTCCGGAAGACGAGAGCGTGAAGGTCGAGCTCGTCCCGCTGCCGGAGGAGAAGAAGCCGGAGGAGAAAAAGGCCGAGGAAAAGCCGCCGGAGCCGAAGCCGCCGCAAGAGGCTAAGAAGGAACCTCCGCCACCACCACCGCCGCCTCCACCGGCAAGGAAAGCTGTCGAGCAAGCCAAGCCGAAGCCCATGCAGACCCTCAAACCCGTTACTGAATTTGGAGATAGGACTAGCGGTCCTGACAAGGCCCTGGCGGGAAATGCTTCTCAAGGTGAAAAGAAAGCCGCAACAACTCCACCCCAGCACGACGATGCCTCGACGCAGGAGCCAACAAGAACTGTTGACGCAAAACCCAAAGCTGAGGAGCCTCCATCAAAACCCGTGCCAGATGATGTGAAGCTGCCGGAGGTGGCTGCGATGGACGTTTCTCCGGAAAGCAAAGGGCCGCCGACGGAAGCCTCCGGCGAAGCCAATACGACGATTGAGCCGGCCAAACCGCCTGAGCAGAACATCTCCGATAAGCCGAAAACCGTTTCTGAAACCAAGGATCTGCCCGAGGCGAAAACGCTATTTTCTCGGGCGGCCGATGGCAGTCTATTTGCGCAAACGGCGATGGATGGCCTTTCACGAAAACAGCGAGTGGCGACGCTTTGCACCACGGAGCTGCAGGGTCAACTTGTTCACGGCTCGCCGCCCTATTTCCCTTCCGCATTGCCGAGTTTCGGCCTGCGGGCTGGTACGATTCTGGACGTGAAGGATGCAGCCTTTGGCACAGCCAAGGGCTGGTTCCAGGTTCGTTTCCGTTGCGAGGTGGACGAGGGAGCTACCAAAGTGGTGTCCTTTGCTCACCAGGTCGGCGGACGAATCCCCCGCAACGAGTATTCGAAATATGATATCGATGACTAAAGCGCGCCGCGATCTTCGTCGTCTCGCAGCCAGCCACGCGCAAGGAACTCTACCTAACCTTTCCTCATTGGCCGTGATGTTTCCGGTGAAGAAGGGACAATGATATGTCGAACGAGATCGAGCGTTTTCTTGAGCGCCAGGATGAAGCCGTTAGCGCGCTGTTCCTGGAAAACAAAGGCGACGAGCTGACCGATATTCTGGTTGCGGCCCTCGAAGAGGCTCTTGAGATCCTGGTCGAAGCTGCGCCCGCCGAAACGCTGCATTGACATCTTTCGAGAGATTGCCTGGCCCGCTTGCTGCCCGTCTGTCTGGCTACCGGATGGAGCGGGATGCGCTCGGCCGTTCGGCCGCGAGCGTCTTTCGCCTGGAAGGCGAGGGCCTGCCGGCGCTCTATCTGAAGGTCGAGGCGGTAGGGCCGTTCGGCGAGCTTGCCGATGAGGCGGCCCGGCTCGCCTGGCTCAAGGACTCCGGCCTGCCTTGCCCGGAGGTGATCGCCTGTGAAAGCGACGGCGAACGTAACTGGCTGCTGCTCAGCGCGCTGCCGGGAACCGATCTCGCCAGTGCTTCGGCGCTGGCGCCCCTGGCGCGCATCGAATTGCTGGCGGAGGCACTGCTCGATCTTCATCGTCTGCCGATCACTTTCTGTCCGTTCGATCACCGCCTGGAAAAGCGCCTGCCGGTAGCCAGGGCGCGTATGGAAACTGGAATCGTCGATGAGCAGAATTTCGATCCGGCCCGGCTGGGAAAGAGCGCCGCCGAGCTTTTTGCTGAGCTCGAGAGCATGAGGCCGGGCAGCGAGGATCTCGTCGTCACCCATGGGGATGCCTGCCTGCCGAACTTCGTCGCTCTACACGGCCAATTCTCAGGCTATATCGATTGCAGCCGCCTCGGCGTCGCCGACCGCTATCAGGATATTGCGCTCGCCTGCCGCAGCATCGCCGATAATTTCGGCGAGGCGCTGGTGCAGCCATTTCTCTATCATTACGGCCTGCCGGCGCCCGATCCGGCAAGGCTCAGTTACTATCAACTGCTCGACGAGTTCTTTTAGACGGTTGCGTCATCAAGGCGCGGCTGGCAGAGTTGCCGGCATCGGACCTGCGGACGTCAAATGCCGAAAAACCAGTTCAGGATGCTGCGCTCGGCGCTTCCAGGCGTCGAAGCGGTGGAAGCCGAAACGCCTCACAGTTTCGCCAGGCACACGCATGAGCAGTTCGGCATCGGCCTCGTGTCGTCGGGGGCGCAGAAATCGCTCAGCGGCCGCGGCATGGTGGAGGCGGAGGCAGGTGATATCATTACCGTCAATCCGAACGAAGTGCATGACGGCGCGCCGATCGGCGAGCGCCGGTCGTGGCGCATCCTCTATTTCGATCCCGAGATCGTCACCGGCCTCTCGCAAGAGATCGGCACAGGGCGTTCGGAAATTCCCCATCCCGTCATTCGCGATGCAGCGATCGCCGCCCGCTTCGGAACGCTGTTTTGCGCGGTGACCGCGAGTGCTGCCGACGGGCTGCTCTGCGAGGAACTGCTTCTGCAACTCGTCGCCGATGTCATGCGGGAAGGCGGCGGCAGCGAGGAGAGGCCGCTGGTGCCGTCATCCATCCGCGCGGCGCGGGATCTGATCGACGACGATCCTCTGGCCGCCGTCTCGCTTGCCGATCTTTCCAGGGAAAGCGGCCTCAGCCGCTTCCAGCTGCTGCGCGGCTTCGCCAGGGCGACCGGATTGACGCCGCATGCCTAGCTTGTCCAGGCTCGCATCCATCTCGCCCGGCGGCTGATCGCTGAGGGCACGCCGCTTGCGGAAGCGGCCTTTGCCAGCGGCTTTGCCGACCAGAGCCACATGACGCGCGTCTTCGTGCGCAAATACGGCCTGTCGCCGCGGCTTTACGCCGGCGCTTTTCTCTGAGCGATGGAAGGCTGATTCCTGGTGCCGCGCGCTGCCACCTCTCTCCAGCCTCATCCCGTGCCTCGCAAGGGCCGCATTGGGCGATGGCTGTTCGTGAGTGCCGCGCCCTGCGACCTCTCTCCAGCCTCACCCTGAGGCGCCCCGCGGGGGCCTCGAAGGACGAGGCTGGCCACCTTGCTTTGGTTCATACAATTGCAATTTCGTTCAAGACCCGAACCGCTCGCTGCTGTTTCTTCGGCGTATCCAATCGGAGGCGCGGAATGTCGAGACAGGTTCAAGGCTATTTCTATCTGGCGCTGGCCATGCTGACGGTCGGCAGCACTGTCATCGCGAGCAAGATCATTGCTTCGGGACTGCCGCCCTTCACCGCCACCGCCTTGCGCTTCGCCCTCGCTCTTCCCGTCTTTTTCCTGCTGATGCGGGCAAGCGGAACGGGGTTGCCGAAGCTCTCCAGCCATGACCGTCTCATCCTCGTCATTCAGGCCGGCGCCGGCAGTGTCGGATATACGACTCTGCTGATATCAGGTCTCAGGCTGACCTCGGCCGCCGATGCGGGCGTCATCATCGGCACGCTGCCGGTGGTCTCGGCGGCGGTTTCGATCCTGCTGCTGCGCGAACGGCCGGGGCGCGCCCTGCTTCTGGCCGTGGCGCTGGCGAGCGTCGGCGTGTTTTCGATCGCCTTCACACCGGAGGCGACCGGCGGTTCGCTAGCCGGCAATCTGCTGATTTTTCTCGCGGTCATCTGCGAGGGCTTGTTCATTCTGTTGAACAAGCGGCTGACCGTCGACATTCCGCCGCTTGCCCAGTCGACGCTGATGACCGGCATCGGCTTCGCCGTCTCGATCGTTCCGGCCATTTTCGAGGCGCCCCTCACGCATGGGTTTTCAGCCAGTGCTGCCGCTGCAGTCGTCTATTATGCCCTGGTGCCGACCGTCGGCGGCTTTCTGCTGTGGTATGCGGGGGCAGAGAGGGTGAGCGGCACCGAAGCCGCGCTCTTCACCGCGCTTGCGCCGGTTTCGGCCGTCATGCTCGCTTTCGTCATTCTCGGCGAGCCGATCGGCTTCAACCAGATTGCCGGCATTGCCTGCGTGCTGGCGGCCGTGTTCGGGCTCGCCATTGCAGGAAGCCACAGGAAATTCATCGAAGGAAAATGATCATGAAGTTCAGCCATTCCAACGCGATATGGCAGGCTTTTCCGCAGCTTGCCGCCGGCGCGCTTTTTGCCGAAGGCATTCATGCGGCAGCTGACGTCGAAGAGGCAATCGCAAGTTTCAGCGCGATTGCCGAGGCCCGCCTGGCTGAAGCCCAGGAAAGCGAATTCCCGGAGATCCAGGCGTGGCGGCGCGGCTTTTCCCGCATGGGCTTGAAGCCGACGCAGTATCGCTCGGCCTCCGAGGCGCTTCTGCGCCGCTTCCGCCAGGAGCACGCCCTGCCGCGCCTTCATCCGCTCATCGATCTCTGCAATGCGATTTCGCTCGCATTTGCCATTCCTGTCGCCGTCTTCGACACGGAAAACATTGCCGGCGATCTCCAGGTGCGGCATGCAACGGGGCATGAGACCTATCTCACCTTCAGCGGTCAAAGCGAATATCCGTTGCCGGACGAGGTGATCTTCGCGGATGACGAAGGCAGAGCACATGCCCGCCGCTGGACGAACCGGCAGAGCGGCCTGTCGGCGGTGCGGGAGACGACGCGCTCGGTGCTGATCGTCGCCGAGGCGCTGCATGCCGGGGCCGGCGAGGAGACCGCCAGCTTGGTTGCGACGCTCGCGGATGCGCTCGCGCGTCACTGGTCGGTGACAGCGGCGACCGCCGCCCTCAGTCAGGCATCGCCGCGTTTCGCATTCCAGGTGTAAGGGAAGGAAACGCTCGGGGGTTGGGCCGGCGGCATGCGCGCCCTATCTCAGGGGCATCCTATCTTCTGGAGACGAACCCATGTTGGACAAGTCGATCAAGATTCCCGGGCCGGACCATCCGATCACCGTCGAGCACAATCCCTGCCGCGTCGTCGTCACCGTCGCCGGCCGGACGATTGCCGACAGCCGCAACGCGCTGACGCTGCGCGAGGCTTCCTATCCGCCGGTCCAGTATATCCCTCGCAGGGATGTCGATATGTCGCTGCTTCAGCGCACCGATCACGCCACACATTGCCCTTACAAGGGCGATGCCTCTTATTACAGTATTGCTTTGGGCGGCAAACGCTCCGAGAACGCGGTTTGGACCTACGAAGCCCCGCATGCCGCCGTCAGCAACATCAAGGACCATCTCGCCTTCTATCCCGACCGTGTCGACGCAATCGAGGAATTGGCTTCGCCCGAGGCCGGCGCTTTCTGAGGATCGCCGGATGGCGGGCGCTGAAAATCGTTCGGCCGGAACCTGTCGCCTTCAGCATCGTTAGGGGCATCATCGAAGGAGCATGCCGTGCCGAAATTCCACTTCCAGCTCTTCGATCGCGATGGTGTCGGCACCGAGACCGGATACGAATTCGAATCCGTCGAGGCTGCCAAGGCAGAGGCGCGAAGGGTCCTCGCGGAAATGGCAGCCGAAGGCCTGCCCACTGCGCCTTTGAACATGCTTTCGGTCGAACTTTTCGACGAAAGCCGCAAACCGCTTGCGGAAATTCGGCTGATTCTGGAAGAGATCGCGAAATAGAAGCGATCGGACCTCAACCGGAGAAATGCCCGTCGACGCTTTCGGGCCACTCGCGGAACTATGTCAAATTTAATTGCCGCCCGCCGGGGTGGGTCTTAATGCATGTCGCTCCCGGAAGTGTGCGGATGACGACATGCATGAAAGCAAGGAGCTAGAGCGCATCCATCGAACAGTTGGATTGATGCCTATATGGGACCCGCCGGCATCCAGAGGCCGTCATCGAATGACGTCGACCCATTCATTGCTGAAGACGAGACTGGCGACTGTGACAGGATCGCCGCGCTCGTCGCGGACGGTAACGGCAATCGTCATGCGGTCACCTGCCGGCAATTCGTCTCGCGCCACGTCCAGCAGGATGCGGGTCACCTCTTTGGGGATGTCTTCACGAGATTTGAGCTCGGTGCCGTGCTCGTCGCGGGTCGGACCTTCCCCGTTGTGTAGATCGAAATAGTAGCGAGCCATGTTCTTTCCTGCGCGTCAGAGAGGAAATAACCAATGAAGACAATTGTTCCCGAGGCTAGGCCTTGATTCCTATAGAAAATACAGGTTGCACCGAGACGGCCCCGAGCCCTTGCGATAGCGGGAGACAGGACCGTGATTGAACCCTTGTTGCTGAACCTTGGAAGCCGTGATGTGCTATCAAACGAGGAGGAAAACCTTCTTCGGTCGATCCTCGTCAAGGACAGGCAATTCGCCGTCGGAGAAGATCTCGTTTCCCAAGGCAGCCGGCCGCCCTTCAGCACGCTGCTGCTCGATGGGTTCGCGGCGCGCTACAAGGTGATGGCGGACGGCAGCCGGCAGATCACCGCACTTCATGTTGCCGGCGACTTTGTCGACCTCCATGCTTTTCCCGTCAAGGTAATGGATCATGGCATCGTTGCGCTCTCACCCTGCCACGTCGCTTTGGCCGATCATGCCGACTTGAGGGCGATCACCGAGCGCATGCCGCATTTGACGCGGCTGCTTTGGCTCGACACGCTGGTCGACGGCGCCATTCACCGGGAATGGATCGTCGCCATGGGGCGGCGCTCCAAACGCGCCCACATCGCCCATCTCGTCTGCGAACTCTTCATGCGGCTGAAGGTCGTCAGACGCACCCGGGGCGAAAGCTTTCAGTTTCCGCTGACGCAGATCGAGATGGCGGACGTGCTCGGCATATCGGTGGTCCACCTCAACAAGACGCTGCAGGCTCTCAGGCGCGAGGGCGCCTTCACCTGGGAGAACCGAACGATCACCATCGTCGATTGGGAACGCCTGCAGGAGATCGCCGAATTCGACCCCGCCTATCTCAGCATCTCCAGAGAGCCGCGCTGATATCTGCCGCATCGCATGCGCGTTGAAAGGGAGGAACGGCGCCGTTAGGGTGGCGGGAATCACTTGGCGGGACGATGCGTGACGAAGACTTTTCTACCCAACCTATTGGCGGCAGTTTTCTCCGCATTACCGGCCGCGGCGCAGAGCGAATGGCAGGCGATCGAGGAGGTGCGGCCCTATTCGATTTCAGGCAAGACCGGCGCCGAACTTTATCAATCGATCGGGGCACAGGGCCCCAAAGCCGGCGTGACGGGCAGGATCATCGCGCATACAACGTTTAAGCTCACCTGGACCCGCAAGTACGAGCCGCAGGGCAATGCCTGCGCCATCGTCACCAACCGGCCGAAGCTCATCATCACCTACACACTGCCTAAGCCCTCGGCCCCGCTGCCGCCAGCCGTCAAGACCAGCTGGGATGGCTTCATTTCAGGCGTTGCCGCGCATGAGCGGGTGCACGGCGAAACCATCAAGGACATGGTTAAGGAAATCGAGGCGATGAGCGTCGGCTTCACCGTTGCCGACGACCCCGACTGCAAGAAGATCAGGGTCGAACTGACCCGACGCCTCGGCGAGATTTCCGCAAAGCAGCGCCAGCGCGGCCGCGACTTCGACAAGGTCGAAATGGGCGACGGCGGCAATATCCAGCAGCTCATCCTCAAGCTGGTGAATGGGCCTTAGCCGATGGCGGGCATCGATCTGCCCATGCGACGGCCATTGACTTGGCCGTCACGGCGCGCCAACTCGCGGACAATGTCATTGCGAGACGGAGAATGCCCGTGCCCCAGACAATCCTCACCCTGTCCACTCGCGGCCAGGGACTTTACGAATTCACCGATCAGGCGGAGGCCTTCGTCAGCGCCTCGGGACGGGACGAGGGGCTTCTCACCGTCTTCGTGCGCCACACATCCTGTTCACTGCTGATCCAGGAAAATGCCGATCCCGACGTGCGCACCGATCTTCTCGCCTTCTTCCGTCGGCTCGTGCCGCCGGCCTCCGACCCATCGATGGGCTGGATCGTGCACAGGGCCGAGGGGCCGGACGACATGCCGGCGCATATCAAAGCGGCGCTGACGCAGGTGTCGATCGGCATTCCGGTCGCCAGGGGACGCTTGACGCTCGGCACCTGGCAGGGCCTGTATCTCTTCGAACACCGCGACCGGCCGCACCAGCGCGAAATCGTGCTGCATCTCGGGGCCTGAGAGCGCCGTGCGTCCTTGCCGAGGCTATGGCACGGCGATCAGCCATCGGCCACGCGGCACACCGATCAGCCCACCAGCCCCATGGCACCACGATCAGCCCTCATCCTCAGGCGCCTAGGCCATAGGCCGGAGCCTCGAAGGAGGGGGCGGGTGATGAGCGATCTCCTTCAGACGAGAGATCACGCGAATCCCGATCGAAAGAAGAGCCGTCAAAAACCGCTCATCTTCTTGTGAATGCAAACTGAATGGTCGGTTCGAACAGCATTCAGCTTGCCGCATTTAGTGTCGAGGCAATCCCTTATGGGAGAGCTTAAAAGACCAATCGACGGAGACACTCCATGACGCATTTCCTCACCAAGGCTTGCCTTGCCGCAGTGCTCGCCCTCTCATCCATTCCGGCCACTGTTTCCACGGCGGCAGCCGCAGGGCCGCAGACAAACTTCATCGTCGAGGCGCAATATTATCGTCCAATCCGCGGCTGCTCGCCGATGCACGCCGTGAACAAGGCGCGCGATTTCGGCCTGCGCAGAGCCCACATCACCCGCATGTCGCCGCGTGTCGTCGTCGTCGCCGGGCGCGATCGTCGCGGCTGGGACAGGATGGTCTTCGCCAATGTCCGCGGCTGCCCGCTGATCCGGCGTTGAAAATTGCACGGCAAGCGCCTATGTGCGCTTGCCCTTTCGCCTTGACGGCGACACTTTCAGCCGTCTCTTCTCCGATTTGTATAAGTGATTCCACTGACGCCTCGGCGTGATGCGGAGAGTGGGGAGGGCGGCTCGACCGCACCGACTATGGAACGAAAGGTTTTTCGATGATGCAGTTTCTGGCAAAGGCGGGTCTTGCCGCCATGCTTGCCGCAGGCACTCTTGCCGGCACGGTGGTCCCGGCGGCCGCTCAATTTAGTATCATTATCGGCGATCAGGATCGTGATCCGCCGCGCGATTATCGCCGTCCGCCTCCGCCGCCGGGCTTCGGCCGGCGCCCGCGCGGCTGCGATCCGCGGCTGGCGGAAGATCTCGCCCGCGATTGGGGCTTCCGCCGCCCGCGCGTCGTCGACATCACCCCGCGCCGCGTCATCGTTCAGGGCTGGACCCGCCGCGGCCCCGATGAAATGAGCTTCGCCAACGTCCGCGGCTGCCCCGCTTTGCGCCGTTGATTGTCCTGCGCCCGTCTCGCTGAACCGGCACGGGCGGTTTCTTTGTGAGATTCCAAAGCCGCGCGCCCGGAAGGGCGCGCGGCGTTCAGTTTAGACGCAGGAGCTCCGTTTCCTGGGCCTTGTGCCGCGGCTGTCCTGTCGATGAAAATCACGAGATCAGCCCTCATCCGCCTGCCGGCACCTCTCCCCGCTCTGGCGGGCCGAAGGGGATATCTCGCTAGCTCTCTGTTCCCCGCTGAGCTCTCGTGGGGCACGTCCCCTCTCCCCGTCAGAACGGGGAGAGGGTTAGGGTGAGGGGCATCGGCGGGTACAGCCCGGGCTGATACCTGACAGAATGAACCGGGTTGATGGTCGACAAGTCATAGTGTGTCGGAGGGAGGGCTTCCGATGCCATTTGTG
>NZ_JACHYV010000050.1:0-14746 GCF_014193135.1 Rhizobium sp. BK049 | reverse complement strand
TCGTTCCGATCGCGATGGAAGAAAAGCTGCGCTTCGCTATCCGCGAAGGCGGCCGCACCGTCGGCGCCGGTATCGTCGCTTCGATCGTCGAGTAACCTTTCAGGTTATCCACAATCAGGAAGGCCCCGCTGGAAACAGCGGGGTTTTTCGTTTTTGATGCATCCGAGCTGTTTAACAGGTGTTGTAAAAATATCGTTAAAGATGCTCGTCACAGTATTTTGTTCATCTCACGTTCAGAAAGCAGTTGTGATTGGCTCATTTTAGTCCAGACTCCTCCCTGTAAAGAGGAGAGTCGGGATGATTCCAAAGGCCACATTCGTTGCGACGATATTCGCAATGTATGTTTTCACGATGTTTTTCATCGCTGCGATTCCGCAAGAGGTTGTTCAATCGGCCGGAGTGCAGATCAATGAGGTAAGCGTCGTCAAGTGACGACCTTTCCAGTTCATCGCACGGGGCTGCGGTGATAGGCAATAATTGGCCAGGTGCTCCCAGATAGGGTGCTCCTGGCGCGGCGGGGTGAAATACCTCGCAGAACGCTCGCTTGCTCTTCGCGCGGAAGCGTCTAACTATGCCTCCGGTTTCATGATGCGGAGGACATTTCCATGAAAAAGCGGATTCTGTTCACAGGCGGTTCCGGCAAGGCAGGTCGCCATGCCGTGCCATGGCTCGTCAATGCAGGCTACGAGGTTCACAACCTCGATCTCGTGCCTCTGGACAGCCCCGGCGTCACCAATCTCATCGCCGACATCACGGATAGCGGCCAGGTCTTCAACGCGCTGTCGATGCATCGCGATTTTCCCGATCTCGACGAGGGCAGGGGTGTCAAGCCTTTCGATGCCGTCGTGCATTTTGCCGCCATTCCGCGCATCCTGATCAAGCCGGACAACGAGACCTTCCGCATCAACGTGATGGGCACTTACAATGTCATAGAAGCGGCGGTGAAGCTCGGCATCCGGAAGATCATCGTCGCGTCGAGTGAGACGACCTACGGCGTCTGTTTCGCCGAAGGTCATCGCGACTTCCACCAGTTTCCGCTAGAGGAAGACTACGACGTCAATCCGATGGATTCCTACGGCCTCTCCAAGGTCGTCAACGAAAAGACGGCACGCGCCTTTGCCGAACGATCGGGCTTCGACATCTATGCGCTGCGCATCGGCAACGTTATCGAGCCGCACGAATATGAAAGGTTTCCGACCTATTTCGCCCATCCTGAGATGCGCAAGCGCATCACCTGGAGCTACATCGACGCTCGCGACCTGGGAAAGATCTGCCATCTCTGCATAGAGAAGGACGGGCTTGGCTACCAGGTCTTCAATGCCGCTAACGACACGGTTTCGGCCAATACGCCGTCGAAGGAGCTGGCGAAGCGATTCTTCCCCAACGTGCCGTTCACCCGCGAGATCGGTGAATATGAGGGGCTGCTTTCCAACCGCAAGATTCGCGAGGTGCTGGGCTTCAAGGAAGAACACAACTGGCGGAGATATGTGAAGGTCTGAATGCTTTCGGGTTACGCGCTCGAAAAGCGGACGCTCGCAAATGAGCAGAAGGCTTTGAAAATCGAAAATCGTGCTTGCCAATCCGCTGTCGCCGTCTTAAAGGGAGCGCCATGCATTTCGGCAGCGATTTGCGGGTCTTGGCCCGTGCGCTGAAGGACAGGCATGAAGGGGTATAGCTCAGTTGGTAGAGCGGCGGTCTCCAAAACCGCAGGTCGGGGGTTCGAGCCCCTCTGCCCCTGCCATTTTCCCTGGTACGGACAGCGCGGCGCTGCTCGCGGCATACCGGGCTCGGGATTAATTGGTGGTAACTAATTTCGTTAAACTTCGGTTTCCCTCTTGTGCATTCGGAAATCGGTGTTTATTTAGGGTTCAACAGACACGCGGTGCGTGGGGCTGATAGTTTCAGCTTTACGCGCCGTAATTGCGTGGGCAGTCGATGGCATCCAAATCCAATCCATTTGCGTTTCTGCAGCAGGTTCGCTCCGAGACGTCCAAGGTCACATGGCCGTCGCGCCGCGAGACGATGATCTCGACGGTCATGGTGCTGGTGATGGTGGTATTTGCCGCGCTGTTTTTCTTTGCCGCTGACCAGCTGATCGGCTGGGTCCTGAGCTTCGTGCTCAATACCGGCAACTGATACGGGTGGAGATGAAAATGGCGGCACGTTGGTACATCGTCCACGCGTACTCGAATTTTGAAAAGAAGGTAGCTGAAGACATCGAGAACAAGGCTCGCCAGAAGGGGCTTGAGCACCTGTTCGAGAAGATCCTCGTGCCGACCGAAAAGGTTGTGGAAGTGCGTCGCGGCCGCAAGGTCGATAGCGAGCGCAAGTTCTTCCCGGGTTATGTCCTGGTTCGCGCCAATCTGACGGACGAGGCCTACCACCTGATCAAGAACACGCCGAAGGTCACGGGTTTCCTCGGCTCCGACAATAAGCCCGTTCCGATTCCGGATTATGAAGCCGAGCGTATTCTCGGCCAGGTTCAGGAAGGTGTCGAGCGGCCGAAGGCATCCGTTACCTTCGAGATCGGCGAGCAGGTCCGCGTTTCCGATGGTCCCTTCGCCTCGTTCAACGGCACGGTTCAGGATGTGGACGAAGAGCGTTCGCGCCTGAAGGTGGAAGTGTCGATCTTCGGCCGCGCAACACCGGTCGAGCTGGAATACGCTCAGGTCGAGAAGGTCTGACTGCAGAATTGGAGGCTGGCCTTTGAGGTCTGTTTCCGGCGGACCTAGTCCGCATCCGCGTGGAAGGTGAGGGGTCTTAGCCGGGCCCTATTGATCCGCACCACGCAACCGCAGCCGCCGGAGCGATCCGGCATCACGGGCCGGGCAACCGGCCGTTCATGAAAGGCAGAGAGATATGGCTAAGAAAGTCGCAGGCCAGCTCAAGCTTCAGGTCAAGGCAGGATCGGCGAACCCGTCCCCGCCGATCGGCCCGGCGCTTGGTCAGCGTGGCATTAACATCATGGAATTCTGCAAGGCGTTCAACGCCGCCACGCAGGAAATGGAAAAGGGTATGCCGATTCCGGTCGTCATCACCTATTATCAGGACAAGTCCTTCACCTTCGCGATGAAGCAGCCTCCGGTCAGCTACTGGCTGAAGAAGGAAGCGAAGATCACCTCCGGTTCCAAGACCCCGGGTAAGGGCGCAAAGGCCGGTACCCTCACCAAGGCTCAGATCAAGACGATCGCGGAAGCTAAGATGAAGGACCTGAACGCAGCGGATATCGAAGGCGCAATGGCGATGATCGAGGGCTCTGCCCGCGCCATGGGCCTGGAAGTGGTGGGTTAAGACCATGGCAGGCAAGCGCACACGCAAGATCAACGAAGGTGTTGATCCCACCAAGCTCTACGCTCTGACGACCGCCATCGGCATGGTCAAGGAACGGGCTGTCGCAAAGTTCGACGAAACCATCGAGGTCTCGATGAACCTCGGCGTTGACCCGCGTCATGCGGACCAGATGGTTCGCGGCGTCGTCAACCTGCCGAACGGCACCGGCCGTACGGTTCGCGTCGCCGTCTTCGCTCGTGGCGCCAAGGCTGACGAAGCCAAGGCTGCCGGTGCCGATGTCGTTGGCGCCGAAGACCTCGTCGAAATCGTCCAGGGCGGCAAGATCGAATTCGATCGCTGCATCGCCACCCCCGACATGATGCCGCTCGTCGGCCGTCTCGGTAAGGTTCTTGGCCCGCGCGGCATGATGCCGAACCCGAAGGTCGGAACCGTCACCATGGACGTCGCCGGAGCCGTCAAGGCTTCCAAGGGCGGCGCCGTCGAGTTCCGCGTCGAGAAGGCTGGTATCGTCCATGCCGGCATTGGCAAGGCCTCTTTCGACGCCAAGGCTCTGGAAGAAAACATCCGCGCCTTTGCCGACGCCGTCATCAAGGCGAAGCCGGCTGGCGCCAAGGGCAATTACGTCAAGCGCGTGGCGATATCCTCGACCATGGGCCCGGGCGTCAAGATCGAAGTCGGCTCGGTCACCGCGGCTCCGACTGCATAAGTTTATGGCCGGGCTTCGGCCCGGTCGCTGAATTTCCGGCCTCGCAAGGGGCCGGAATATTCCGGAGAAATCCGGAATCCTGTCCGAGATTGCAGGTGGTTTTCCCTTAATCACTTGGCCTGCATGAGACGGGTAAGACCCGAATTGCATGAAGTTCGCTTCTTGGAACTCGGTTCGAGCCTTGGATGCCTTGTGCCTCTTCAGCCTTGATTGGCGCAGAGCGCGAGGGGACAGGATCCTCAAGCGTCGCTTGGGATCTCTTTTGATCCCAAGGGGCAAAAGGCAACCCGGTGGGTCCGTTTCAAACGGTCCCGCCAACTGGAGATAGGCAGTGGAAAGAGCGGAAAAACGCGAATTCGTCACGGAACTGAACGAAGTCTTCAAGGCTTCGGGCTCGGTTGTCGTGGCCCACTATGCTGGTGCTACAGTCGCACAGATGAACGATTTTCGTTCGAAGATGCGCGCTGCTGGCGGCACCGTCAAAGTCGCGAAGAACCGCCTGGCCAAAATTGCCCTTCAGGGTACGGAAGCGGAAGGGATTTCCAATCTCTTCAAGGGTCAGACCCTCATTGCTTACAGCAATGATCCGATCATCGCTCCGAAGGTCGTCATGGATTTCGCCAAGACCAACGACAAGATCGTGGTTCTCGGCGGCGCCATGGGTACGACAACGCTGAACGCCGAAGGTGTCAAGTCGCTTGCGACCCTGCCTTCGCTGGACGAACTGCGTGCGAAGCTGCTGGGCATGATCCAGACCCCGGCTACCCGCATTGCAGGCGTTGTTGCAGCACCGGCAAGCCAGCTTGCTCGCGTGTTCTCGGCCTACGCCAAGAAGGACGAAGCCGCTTAAGGCGGTTTTTCGCTGTACATACTCAACAGTTCGAACCGAACAAAAGGAACTAGAAAATGGCTGATCTCGCAAAGATCGTTGAAGACCTCTCCTCGCTGACCGTTCTGGAAGCTGCAGAACTGTCGAAGCTTCTTGAAGAAAAGTGGGGCGTTTCCGCCGCTGCTCCGGTAGCTGTTGCTGCCGTTGGCGGCGCTGCAGGCGGCGCAGCTGCTCCGGCTGAAGAAGAAAAGACCGAGTTCGACGTCATCCTCACGGATGCCGGCGCCAACAAGATCAACGTCATCAAGGAAGTCCGCGCCATCACCGGCCTCGGCCTCAAGGAAGCCAAGGACCTCGTCGAAGGCGCTCCGAAGGCTGTCAAGGAAGGCGTTTCCAAGGCTGAAGCCGCCGACATCAAGAAGAAGCTTGAAGACGCAGGCGCAAAGGCCGACGTCAAGTAATCTTGAACTGCACGTGGGAGGCGGCATTTACTGCCTCCCATTTGCCGTTTTCCTGAACGAATTACCCAAAAGCCGCGTGAAAAACGGCTTTTGGGTAATGGGTTCTTCAAGAGCATGGTCTCGAACCGAAGCGCCAAGGCAATCCGGCCTGGCTGTTTCGGGAGGTGGGACGAGGTTGAACTACTCATTGATCGGCGGGGTCGACTGGCCATCGGTTCCCGTCCGTTGCAGGCCCGGATGCAATTTTTGAAGGAGCGACGATGGCTCAGACCCTTTCGTTCAATGGTCGCAGGCGCGTACGCAAGTTTTTTGGTAAGATCCCCGAAGTCGCAGAAATGCCGAACCTCATCGAGGTTCAGAAGGCGTCCTACGACCAGTTTCTGATGGTTGAAGAGCCGAAGGGCGGTCGCCCTGACGAAGGCCTTCAGGCCGTCTTCAAGTCCGTTTTCCCGATCACCGACTTCTCCGGCGCCTCGATGCTGGAGTTCGTATCTTACGAATTCGAACCACCGAAGTTCGACGTTGACGAGTGCCGCCAGCGCGACCTGACCTATGCCGCGCCGCTGAAGGTCACTCTCCGTCTCATCGTGTTCGATATCGACGAGGATACCGGCGCAAAGTCGATCAAGGACATCAAGGAACAGTCGGTTTACATGGGCGACATGCCGCTCATGACGAACAACGGCACGTTCATCGTCAACGGCACCGAGCGCGTCATCGTCTCGCAGATGCACCGTTCGCCGGGCGTCTTCTTCGACCACGACAAGGGCAAGAGCCATTCTTCCGGCAAGCTGCTCTTCGCCGCCCGCGTCATTCCTTATCGCGGCTCCTGGCTCGATATCGAATTCGATGCCAAGGACATCGTCTACGCCCGCATCGACCGCCGCCGCAAGATCCCCGTCACGTCGCTGTTGATGGCGCTCGGCATGGACGGCGAGGAAATCCTCGACACCTTCTACACGAAGTCGCTCTACAAGCGCGACGGCGAAGGCTGGCGCATTCCCTTCAAGCCGGAAACGCTGAAGGGCGCCAAGGCAATCACCGAGATGGTTGACGCCGATACCGGCGAAGTCGTCGTGGAAGCCGGCAAGAAGCTGACGCCGCGCCTGCTGCGCCAGCTTTCCGATAAGGGCCTGAAGGCGCTGAAGGCCGGCGACGACGATCTCTACGGTAACTACCTTGCCGAGGATATCGTCAACTACTCGACGGGTGAGATCTATCTCGAGGCCGGCGACGAGATCGACGAGAAGACGCTTGCCGTCATCCTCGCAAACGGTTTTGACGAGATCCCGGTTCTCGGCATCGACCACATTAATGTCGGCGCCTATATCCGCAACACGCTATCGGCTGACAAGAACGAGAACCGTCAGGACGCTCTGTTCGACATCTATCGCGTCATGCGCCCGGGTGAACCGCCGACCATGGAATCGGCCGAAGCCATGTTCAACTCGCTGTTCTTCGATGCGGAGCGTTACGACCTCTCTGCCGTCGGCCGTGTCAAGATGAACATGCGCCTGGACCTCTCCGTCGAGGACACCGTTCGCATCCTGCGCAAGGACGACATCCTGGCCGTGGTCAAGATGCTGGTCGAACTGCGCGACGGCAAGGGCGAGATCGACGACATCGACAACCTCGGCAACCGTCGCGTCCGCTCGGTCGGCGAGCTGATGGAGAACCAGTACCGTCTCGGCCTGCTCCGCATGGAGCGTGCGATCAAGGAACGCATGTCCTCGATCGAAATCGACACGGTCATGCCGCAGGACCTGATCAACGCCAAGCCGGCTGCCGCAGCCGTCCGCGAATTCTTCGGCTCCTCGCAGCTCTCGCAGTTCATGGACCAGGTCAACCCGCTGTCGGAAATCACCCACAAGCGCCGCCTTTCGGCCCTTGGTCCGGGCGGTCTGACCCGCGAGCGCGCGGGCTTCGAAGTCCGCGACGTGCATCCGACCCACTATGGCCGCATCTGCCCGATCGAAACGCCGGAAGGCCCGAACATCGGTCTGATCAACTCGCTTGCGACCTTTGCCCGCGTCAACAAATACGGCTTTATCGAGAGCCCGTACCGGCGCATCGTCGACGGCAAGGTGACGAACGACGTGCTCTACCTCTCCGCCATGGAAGAGGCGAAGTACTACGTCGCGCAGGCCAACGCCGAACTGAACGCTGACGGTTCCTTCGTCGACGAATTCGTCGTCTGCCGTCACGCGGGTGAAGTTATGCTCGCGCCCCGCGACAGCATGAACCTGATGGACGTTTCGCCGAAGCAGGTCGTTTCGGTTGCTGCGGCACTCATCCCGTTCCTGGAAAACGACGACGCCAACCGCGCCCTCATGGGCTCGAACATGCAGCGTCAGGCCGTGCCGCTGTTGCGTGCCGAAGCGCCGTTCGTCGGCACCGGCATGGAGCCGGTCGTCGCGCGTGACTCCGGTGCCGCCATCGGCGCCCGCCGTGGCGGCGTCGTCGACCAGGTCGACGCGACGCGTATCGTTATCCGCGCCACGGAGGACCTCGAAGCCGGCAAGTCCGGCGTCGATATCTACCGCCTGCAGAAGTTCCAGCGTTCGAACCAGAACACCTGCGTCAACCAGCGTCCGCTGGTCACCGTCGGTGACGTCGTCAACCGCGGCGATATTCTCGCCGACGGTCCGTCGACCGATCTCGGCGACCTGGCGCTCGGCCGCAACGCGCTCGTCGCGTTCATGCCCTGGAACGGCTACAACTACGAAGACTCGATCCTGCTCTCCGAGCGCATCGTTGCCGACGACGTGTTCACCTCCATCCACATCGAGGAATTCGAAGTGATGGCGCGCGACACCAAGCTCGGCCCCGAGGAAATCACCCGCGATATTCCGAACGTGTCGGAAGAAGCGCTGAAGAACCTCGACGAAGCCGGCATCGTCTATATCGGCGCCGAGGTTCAGCCGGGCGATATCCTCGTCGGCAAGATCACGCCGAAGGGCGAAAGCCCGATGACGCCGGAAGAAAAGCTTCTGCGCGCCATCTTCGGCGAAAAAGCCTCCGACGTGCGCGACACCTCCATGCGCATGCCGCCCGGCACCTATGGCACGATCGTCGAAGTTCGCGTCTTCAACCGCCATGGCGTCGAGAAGGACGAGCGCGCGATGGCGATCGAACGCGAAGAGATCGAGCGTCTCGCCAAGGACCGTGACGACGAGCAGGCGATCCTCGACCGTAACGTCTATGGTCGTCTGATCGACATGCTGCGCGGCCAGGTCTCGATTGCCGGTCCGAAGGGCTTCAAGAAGGGCACCGAGCTTTCGAACGCCGTCGTCTCCGAATATCCCCGCTCGCAGTGGTGGATGTTCGCCGTCGAGGACGAGAAGGTGCAGAGCGAACTCGAAGCGCTCCGCGGCCAGTACGACGAGTCCAAGTCGCGCCTCGAACAGCGCTTCATGGACAAGGTCGAGAAGGTCCAGCGCGGCGATGAAATGCCTCCGGGCGTCATGAAGATGGTCAAGGTCTTCGTTGCCGTGAAGCGCAAGATCCAGCCGGGCGATAAGATGGCCGGTCGTCACGGGAACAAGGGCGTGGTCTCGCGCATTGTGCCTGTCGAGGACATGCCGTTCCTCGAAGACGGCACGCATGTCGACGTCGTTCTGAACCCGCTCGGCGTGCCTTCGCGCATGAACGTCGGCCAGATCCTGGAAACGCACCTGGGCTGGGCTTGTGCCGGCATGGGTCGCCAGATCGGCGAACTGATCGAAGCGTATAAAGCCAATGGCAACATCGAGCCACTGCGCAAGACCATTGGCGATGTCGTGGGCGACGGTCCCAAGGCCGAACAGGTCCAGGACTTCGACGATGAGTCCGTTCTGCGTCTCGCCGACCAGTGGAAGCGCGGTGTTTCGATCGCAACGCCGGTCTTCGACGGCGCTAACGAAGGTGACGTCAACGACATGCTGCGTCTGGCGGGTCTCAAGGACACCGGCCAGTCGACGCTCTATGACGGCCGTACCGGCGAGCAGTTCGACCGCCAGGTGACCGTGGGCTACATCTACATGCTGAAGCTCAACCACCTGGTCGACGACAAGATCCATGCCCGTTCGATCGGCCCTTACTCGCTCGTGACCCAGCAGCCGCTGGGCGGCAAGGCGCAGTTCGGCGGTCAGCGCTTCGGCGAAATGGAAGTCTGGGCGCTCGAAGCCTATGGCGCCGCCTATACGCTGCAGGAAATGCTGACGGTGAAGTCGGACGACGTCGCCGGCCGCACCAAGGTCTACGAAGCCATTGTCCGCGGAGACGACACGTTCGAAGCCGGTATTCCGGAAAGCTTCAACGTTCTCGTCAAGGAAATGCGCTCGCTGGGCCTCAGCGTCGAGCTCGAGAACACCAAGCTCGACGAAGCGCAGGCAACCCAGCTGCCGGACGCGGCCGAGTAAACATTGATAGGGCGTGCGCTGCCAATGCGGCGCACGTCGGTCCCGCCGGGAGCCGCATCTGTCGGCCCGGAAGGGAAGTTTCGCCGCATCTTGCGGTTATTCTCGTTTAAGCGAGGGAGGCGGCTCCCGGGAATTGCCGCCGGCCATCGCATTTTGAGGGCGCTTTAGCCCATGAAGGAGACAGGCATGAACCAAGAGGTCATGAATCTTTTCAATCCGCAGGTGCCTGCACAGAATTTCGATTCCATTCGGATTTCGATCGCGTCTCCGGAGAAGATCCTCTCCTGGTCCTACGGTGAGATCAAGAAGCCGGAAACCATTAACTACCGTACGTTCAAGCCGGAACGCGACGGTCTGTTCTGCGCACGCATCTTTGGCCCGATCAAGGATTACGAATGCTTGTGCGGCAAGTACAAGCGCATGAAGTACAAGGGCATCATCTGCGAAAAGTGCGGCGTCGAAGTCACGCTGTCGCGTGTTCGCCGTGAGCGCATGGGCCATATCGAGCTCGCCGCTCCCGTTGCCCACATCTGGTTCCTGAAGTCGCTGCCGTCGCGCATCTCGACCCTGCTCGACATGACGCTGAAGGATGTCGAGCGCGTCCTCTATTTCGAAAACTACATCGTCACCGAGCCCGGCCTGACCGCGCTCAAGGAGCACCAGCTCCTGACGGAAGAAGAGTACATGCTTGCCGTCGACGAATACGGCGAAGACCAGTTTACCGCGATGATCGGCGCTGAGGCGATCTACGAGATGCTGGCCTCGATGAACCTCGAAAAGATCGCCGGCGATCTGCGCTCCGAGCTTGCCGACACGACGTCGGATCTAAAGCAGAAGAAGCTGATGAAGCGCCTGAAGATCGTCGAGAACTTCATGGAGTCAGGCAATCGTCCGGAATGGATGATCATGAAGGTCGTTCCGGTCATCCCGCCGGATCTGCGCCCGCTCGTTCCGCTCGATGGCGGCCGTTTCGCGACGTCGGATCTGAACGATCTCTATCGCCGCGTCATCAACCGTAACAACCGTCTGAAGCGCCTGATCGAACTGCGCGCTCCGGGCATCATCATCCGCAACGAAAAGCGCATGCTGCAGGAATCTGTCGACGCGCTCTTCGATAACGGCCGCCGCGGCCGCGTCATCACCGGCGCCAACAAGCGCCCGCTGAAGTCGCTGTCCGACATGCTGAAGGGTAAGCAGGGCCGCTTCCGTCAGAACCTGCTCGGCAAGCGCGTCGACTATTCCGGCCGTTCGGTCATCGTCACCGGTCCGGAACTGAAGCTGCATCAGTGCGGTCTTCCGAAGAAGATGGCGCTCGAACTCTTCAAGCCGTTCATCTATGCCCGCCTCGACGCCAAGGGTTACTCCTCGACCGTCAAGCAGGCCAAGAAGCTGGTTGAAAAGGAAAAGCCGGAAGTTTGGGATATCCTCGACGAGGTCATCCGCGAACATCCGGTTCTCCTGAACCGCGCACCGACGCTGCACCGCCTGGGCATCCAGGCCTTCGAACCCACCCTGGTCGAAGGCAAGGCAATCCAGCTGCACCCGCTCGTCTGCACGGCCTTCAACGCCGACTTCGACGGTGACCAGATGGCTGTTCACGTGCCGCTGTCGCTCGAAGCCCAGCTCGAAGCCCGCGTGCTGATGATGTCGACCAACAACATCCTGCACCCGGCAAACGGCGCGCCGATCATCGTTCCCTCGCAGGACATGGTTCTCGGCCTGTACTATCTGTCGATTCTGAACCAGAACGAGCCGGGCGAAGGCATGGCCTTCTCCGATCTCGGCGAACTGCATCATGCGCTCGAAAACAAGGTCGTGACGCTGCACACCAAGATTCGCGGCCGCTTCAAGTCGATTGGCGAGGATGGCAAGCCCTACTCGAAGATCTATGAGACGACGCCCGGCCGTCTGCTTATCGGCGAACTGCTGCCGAAGAACGGCAAGGTGCCCTTCGACATCTGCAACCAGGAAATGACCAAGAAGAACATCTCCAAGATGATCGACACGGTCTATCGCCATTGCGGCCAGAAGGACACGGTCATCTTCTGCGACCGCATCATGCAGCTCGGCTTCGCCCATGCCTGCCGCGCCGGCATTTCGTTCGGCAAGGACGACATGGTCATCCCGGCCACCAAGGCGAAGATCGTTGCCGACACCGAAAACCTGGTGAAGGAATACGAGCAGCAGTACAATGACGGCCTGATCACCCAGGGCGAAAAGTACAACAAGGTTGTCGACGCCTGGGGCAAGGCGACCGAAAAGGTCGCCGAAGAAATGATGGCGCGCATCAAGGCGGTCGAATTCGACGAGAACACCGGCCGTCAGAAGCCGATGAACTCGATCTACATGATGAGCCACTCCGGCGCCCGCGGTTCTCCGAACCAGATGCGCCAGCTGGGCGGCATGCGCGGCCTGATGGCCAAGCCGTCGGGTGAAATCATCGAGACGCCGATCATCTCCAACTTCAAGGAAGGCCTGACCGTCAACGAGTACTTCAACTCGACGCACGGCGCCCGTAAGGGTCTGGCAGACACCGCCTTGAAGACCGCGAACTCCGGTTACCTGACCCGCCGTCTCGTCGACGTCGCGCAGGATTGCATCGTCACGCACGTCGATTGCGGCACCGAAACCGGCCTGACCATGACCGCCATCGTCGATGCCGGCCAGGTCGTCGCCTCGCTCGGCGCCCGTATCCTCGGCCGCACGGCGCTTGACGACATCGATCATCCGGTGACGGGCGAGCGCATCGTCGATGCCGGCAAGATGATCCTCGAGCCCGATGTCATCGAGATCGAGAAGGCTGGCATCCAGTCGATCCGCATCCGCTCGGCGCTGACCTGCGAAATCCAGACGGGCGTCTGCTCGGTCTGCTATGGCCGCGACCTCGCGCGCGGTACGCCGGTCAATATGGGCGAAGCCGTCGGCGTCATCGCCGCTCAGTCGATCGGCGAGCCGGGAACCCAGCTCACCATGCGTACTTTCCACCTTGGCGGTACGGCAACCGTGGTCGACCAGTCGTTCCTGGAAGCCTCGTACGAAGGTACGGTGCAGATCAAGAACCGCAACGTGCTGCGCAACTCCGAAGGCAGCCTCGTTGCCATGGGCCGCAACATGACCGTCCAGATCCTGGACGAGCGTGGCGTCGAGCGCTCTTCGCAACGTGTCGCCTACGGTTCGAAGCTGCACGTTGACGAAGGTGACAAGGTCAAGCGCGGGCAGCGCCTGGCGGAGTGGGATCCTTACACCCGTCCGATGATGACGGAAGTTGCCGGTACCGTTCAGTTCGAAGACCTCGTCGATGGTCTCTCGGTTCTGGAAGCGACCGACGAATCCACCGGCATCACCAAGCGTCAGGTCATTGACTGGCGTTCGACCCCGCGCGGTTCGGACCTCAAGCCGGCGATCGTCATCAAGGACGCCAGCGGCAATGTCGCGAAGCTGTCCCGCGGTGGTGACGCCCGCTTCCTGCTCTCGGTCGACGCCATTCTGTCGGTCGAGCCGGGCACGAAAGTCTCGCAGGGTGACGTTCTCGCCCGTTCGCCGCTCGAAAGCGCCAAGACCAAGGACATCACCGGTGGTCTGCCGCGTGTTGCCGAACTGTTCGAAGCGCGCCGTCCGAAGGACCACGCCATCATCGCAGAGATCGATGGTACGATCCGCCTCGGCCGCGACTACAAGAACAAGCGTCGCGTCATCATCGAACCGGCGGAAGACGGTGTCGAGCCTGTCGAATACCTGATCCCGAAGGGCAAGCCCTTCCACCTTCAGGACGGCGACTATATCGAAAAGGGTGACTACATCCTCGACGGTAACCCGGCTCCGCACGACATCCTGGCGATCAAGGGCGTGGAGGCTCTCGCTTCCTACCTGGTCAACGAAATCCAGGAAGTCTATCGTCTGCAGGGCGTCGTCATCAACGACAAGCACATCGAAGTGATCGTCCGTCAGATGCTGCAGAAGGTGGAGATCACCGATGCAGGCGACTCGACCTACATCGTCGGCGACAACGTCGACCGGATCGAGCTGGAGGACGTCAACGACCACCTGATCGAGCAGGGCAAGAAGCCCGCCAGCGGCGAGCCGGTCCTTCTCGGCATCACCAAGGCGTCGCTGCAGACCCCGTCCTTCATCTCGGCCGCGTCCTTCCAGGAAACGACCAAGGTGCTGACGGAAGCTGCTATCGCCGGCAAAACCGACGGCCTGCAGGGGCTGAAGGAAAATGTCATCGTCGGCCGCCTCATCCCGGCCGGCACCGGCGGCACCATGACCCAGATCCGCCGCATCGCCACGTCGCGCGACGAGCTCATCCTCGAAGAGCGCCGCAAGGGCACTGGGGCAGCGGTCGCCACCCCGATGCTGCAGGACATGGCCGAAAACGCCCCGGCTGCGGAATAATCCGCAGCTGAGGTCCACGAATTGAAAACCGCCCGGAGCGATCTGGGCGGTTTTCGTTTGTGCTAGAGCCTTTCATGTTTTGACGGAAGCATAGCCCGCATTTGAGAAGTAGTTGGCGCATTCCTCTGGCTTGATGGTGTCGGCGAGTAAGCCCAGATGGCGCCAGGTTTCCTCGCTGGTTCGCTTTTGGGCCTGGCGCATCCAGTGCTTGATCTTGGCGAAGGCTTGTTCGATCGGATTAAGGTCGGGGGAATATTTTGGCAGGAACCAGAGCCTGGCGCCGACGGCCCTGATGGCGTCGCGGATGGCTTTGGATTTGTGAGAGCCGAGATTATCGAGGATGACGATGTCGCCAGGTTTGAGGGTCGGGATCAACTGCTGGCGGACATAGGCGTGAAAGCATTCGCCATTGATGGGACCGTCAAAGACGCAGGGCGCAGTGAGCTTGTCGCAGCGTAGGGCGCCGAGGAAGGTCAGGGTGCGCCAGCGGCCATGCGGGGCAAAGCCGCGCAATCTTTTGCCCCTCGGCCCCCACCCGCGTAACGGCGCCATGTTGGTGCGGATCCAGGTCTCGTCGATAAAGACGAGCCGCTTCGGATCGAAGCGGTCTTGCCAGGCTTTCCAGCGGGCTCTGCGCCGGGCAATGTCGGCGCGGCCCTGCTCA
>NZ_JACHYV010000049.1:0-15541 GCF_014193135.1 Rhizobium sp. BK049 | reverse complement strand
AGAGAACCTTACAAACCATCGACAACCCGTTCGGCACGAGGTTGTCACCCATGTCTTAGGGACAAACTGTTACCTATGTCTCCGGGTCGGACAAATTGCAAATGGCGGAAGAGGTGGGATTCGAACCCACGGTACGGTTTCCCGCACGCCGGTTTTCAAGACCGGTTCCTTAAACCACTCGGACACTCTTCCAAGTTTTTGGGAAGCCTGAAGAAAGTCCGTTTCGGTCTTTCCGGTGGATCGGTGGTTTCTGCCGATCGCTGCCCATTCACTCACAGGCCGGCTTTTTAGCAGCTTTGATGGCAGCGTCAACTTGTTCTGCAGAGAAGCGGCTTTGACAGCCGCTTCTCTCTGCCGCCGTCAGACAAGGATGGTGAAGTTGTCGAATGCGAGCTGCGGAAAGCCCGTCGGCTCGACGTCGGGCTGAATATCGAAGCGGACAAAATCGACCGCTCCCAAGGCGGCCAGCGAAATATGCTGACCATCGGCAATGGTGTCTCCGTAGACCGTCAGTGACATCTCACTCACCTTGTTGCCGCCGATATAACCCTCGAAGGTGACCAGGGCATCGACACCTTCATAGGCGGGGTCGAAATTGGTTGCGACATCGACGCCCTCGATGGTGAAGAGCTTGCCATCAACGCGTTCGAAAAACGGATTATAGGGATTGGTGACGACGTACTCGTTGCCGCCGGATTCGGCGACCGCCCAGAGGTTGCCATCGAGTTTGTCGCCAAATTTGAATCCTGCATAGCCGGAGGCGATATCAGGCAGCCCGGGATATTCAGTGGGAGCATTCTCGAAATCGATGGAATACTGCCCTTGCGGAGGAGTGTGGACGCCGATGTTGAGGCTGGCGACGTCGGTGCCGCCCTTTCCATCGGAGATCTTAAATGAAAAATTCTCGCCGAAGATACCGCCGGGTTCAAGCGCGCTCGGATCATTGACCGTGTAGCTATAGCTGCCGTTGCTCCAAATCGTCAGCGTTCCGTGCTCACCCTCGAGGGTAAGATATGCCGACTCGCCCGCCTTGTTGGGAATTCTCATTCCGTTGACGAACTGAACCTGAAGCAGATCGCCGTCGGAGTCCGAGGCGTTGTCGAGAAGGTTTCCTTCGATGGCCTCCGCTGGTGCGTAGTCGTGGACCTTCACGTCAGGCACTATTGGTTTGTGATTTGCCATGGCTCGTCTCCTAAAGATGAGCGTGGAAAGGACGCCGGGCTGCGACGCGAACGCCGCAAATAAACTTTCTACTCCACTTTGAGTCAAGCAACAAACTACACGCGGTAAGGGAGTGGCGCCAGATGCTGGCGCCATGGGGACACGTATATCGGAGAGGAACAGCTGGTATGCTACCCTGGGAGGAAGGTTCCGGTTGTAGCCAACGTCGGAAGAGCAGCTGCTGCGCGTGCCGGTGTCTCAATCCGGTACCGCTCGGACTTTGAAAGCAGGCCGACGTTTACCATGTGGCCCGCATCGGCACACTGATTTTAGCTCTGATTGCAACAACGGGAGAGTTTCCTGTTAGTAATTTATAAACCATATTTATTAGAATTATCGCTATCGCAGCGAAATCGTTCGCAAATTTGCCACGAACCTAGCAAGATTAAAGTCTCGTTAGGCGGGCGGGGATAAGGCGTTGTTGACCCAGGATGGGGCAGAGTTCCTTAACCATAACGATCTTTGAGCGGCGTGGGGCACATGAAACTGGAATACGGGGCGTCTATCGCAACGACAGCACGGTGGCTAGCGATATCGGCGATGTGTGCGACGGTTGCGGCGTGCGGCACGACACAGGCCGTGCCGAAGAAAAGAGCCCACGGCAAGGAATATTTTTCCGAATCCGAATATGGCGTTAAGGCCAGCCCCCGCGTCGCCACCGGCAACAATATCCCGAAGGGCGGCGGCCGCTACATGGTCGGCAACCCCTATGAGGTGAAGGGCAAGTGGTACTATCCGAAAGAAGACTTCGCCTATAACAAGGTCGGCGTCGCCTCATGGTACGGCTCCGCCTTTCACGGACGGCTGACGGCGAATGGCGAAGTTTACGACCAGATGCACCTATCTGCCGCACATCCGACGTTCCCGCTGCCGAGCTATGCCCGCGTCACCAATCTCGAGAACGGCTCCTCCATCGTCGTGCGTGTCAACGACCGCGGCCCTTATCACGAAGGCCGCATCATCGACCTCTCCAACAAGACGGCCGACATGCTGGATCTGCAGCACAGCGGGACCGGCAAGGTGCGCGTGCAATATGTCGGCCGCGCCCGCATGGACGGCCATGACATGCCCTATCTGATGGCCTCGTACGTGCCGAAGGGCAGCCGCATCCCCGGCATCAATCCGGAAGGGCAGATCGCAACCGGCGTGATGGTCGCCTCCAACAGCCGCAAGATCACCCGCGATCAGTTGCAGAACGCCGAAGACTACGAGACGCCGGCGAATGTGCCGGTGCCGATGTCGGCGACCTCCTATGCCGGTTCGACGCCGAGCGCGCGCTACAATGCGGCGCCCGGCCTTGCGCCGGCCGCCCATGTTCTGGTGGCGCCGTCGGCTTCTTCCTCCAATGCCTCGCCGGGCTTCGATCAGATGGTGGTGCTGCCGGAGTTCGGTCCCATGCCTTATGAGCGGCCCTATGGCGGTTCGCAGGGCTCCCTCGCGCTCGGCTATCAGAACGAAGCTGTGAAGACAGTAACGGTCGATCTCGCCTTCGACGCGGTGATGGTGCGCAATGATGGCCTAACTCCGGCCTCCATCCTAGCCTCGGCCAGGCGCCAGCAGGCAAAATCGGCAGCGCGTTGAGCATGGCGATTGCATCGAATTTCGCCGCGCTCTAACCTTCTCAAAACGCCGTTGACCGATGGGAATTTGCGATGCTGAGGCCTGTGCTTCGTCTGCTTGCATGCCTGATGCCGCTCGCCGCCAGCGCACATGCCGCCGACGGGGGTGCAGCCGGTTTTGCCACCAAGGCGGCGCAGGCCTATATGATCGAGGCCTCCACCGGCACCGTGCTTCTCGCCAAGAATGAGGATCAGAGCTTTTCGCCGGCGTCGCTCGCCAAGCTGATGACGATGGATCTGGTGTTCGATGCGGTGACCAAGGGCGAGATCACGCTCGACACCGAATATCCCGTTTCCGAATATGCCTGGCGCACCGGCGGCGCGCCGTCGAGGACGGCAACGATGTTTGCGGCCCTCAAATCACGCGTGCGCGTCGAGGATCTCATCAAGGGCGTCGCGATCCAGGGCGCCAATGACAGCTGCATCATCCTCGCCGAGGGGATGGCCGGAAGCGAGGAGCAATTCGCTCAGTCGATGACCCGCCGCGCCCGCGAACTCGGCATGGAGAAAGCGGTATTCGGCAATTCCACCGGCCTTCCGGACGGCAAGAGCAAAGTGACGGCGCGCGAGATGGTGACGCTTGCCGCTGCCCTTCAGCAATCCTATCCCAATCTCTATCCTTATTTCGCGCAGCTGGATTTCGAATGGAACAAGATCTTCCAGCGCAACCGCAATCCGCTGCTCGGGCTCGATCTCGGCGCCGACGGGCTTGCGACCGGCTTTGCCGAGGGAGAAGGTTATTCGATCGTCGCGTCGGTCCAGCGCGACGGCCGGCGGCTGTTTTTGGCGCTTGCCGGCATCGCGTCCGACAAGGAGCGGACGGAGGAGGCCAAGCGCGTGCTCGAATGGGGGCTGACTGCCTTCGAGAGCCGTCAGATCTTCACTGAGCATGAAGTGATCGGCGCAGCCAGCGTCTATGGCGGCTCGGCGCGCACCGTCGATCTCGTCGCCAAGGCGCCGGTCAGCGTCTATATTCCGATCAGCAACCCCGATCGGCTTTCGGCGCGCATCGTCTATCACTGGCCGCTGACGGCGCCGGTGAAGCCGGATTATCAGGCCGGCACGCTCAGGATTTTCGCAGGCAGTCGGCTGCTCAGGGAAGTGCCGCTCTATACCGCGCAGGCGGTCGGGGAGGGCTCACTCGGCAGCCGGGCGGTCGACGCAGTGCTGGAACTCGGCGAATCGCTGTTCTTCTCCTGGCTCTGGGACAAGTCCGCCCCCGGCTGAACGCCGGGATGAGGCTCTCGCGCACAGCTCTTCTTTTCCCGCGTGCCGTTGCCGCACAGTCATGCTCCAGACTTGAATGCCTGACCTTCTGCTACAATTTGCGGGGAAGGTGATTATGTCGCCGCCGCGAAAGGTTTTCCTTCCCGATGTCTTCGGATAGATAGAAGAGGCGGGGCGCGCGGGCGTGCGGCGTCCGGAATGCGGGAAGTTGTCATTGTCATCCGGTACGGGACTGTTCGTTACGTTTGAAGGCGGGGAAGGCGCGGGGAAATCCACGCAGATCCGCCGCCTCGCCGAAGCGTTGAAAGGCGAAGGGCATGACGTGCTGGTGACGCGGGAACCGGGCGGGTCGCCGGGCGCGGAAGCCGTGCGCCACGTGCTTCTTTCGGGCGCGGCCGAGGCCTTCGGCACGCGGATGGAGGCCATCCTCTTTGCGGCAGCGCGCAACGATCATGTCGAAGAGGTGATCCGGCCGGCCCTGACATCAGGCAAGATCGTGCTCTGTGACCGTTTCATGGATTCTTCGCGTGTCTACCAGGGCATCACCGGCAATCTCGACCCTGATTTCATTGAGATGCTGCAGCGGATCGCCATCAACGGCGTCATGCCGGATTGCACCTTGATATTGGATATTCCCGCAAAGGTCGGCCTGGAGCGGGCGCAGAAACGCAGCGCCTCGGACGGTCCCGATCGCTTTGAAAAGGAGCGGCTCGAAACGCACGAAAAACGGCGCGAAGCCTTTCTCGATATCGCCGCGCGCGAGCCGGAACGCTGCCACGTGGTTGACGCCATGCAGACGGAAGAGGCGATCGCCGCCGAAATCCTGGCGATCGTCAAGCGGCTGATGTCGCCCGCAGACCGCGCTCGGATGCCAGAAGCCGCCCATTATGAGTGAAGTCCATTATGAGTGACGATCGGCCGGGACTGCTGGACGGCGCCATCTGGCCCGCCGAAAATACCAGGCTGTTTGGCCATGAGGAGGCGGAATCCTTTCTTGCCCAGTCCTACCGATCCGGCAAGGGTCATCACGCCATCCTGATCGAAGGGCCGGAGGGCATCGGCAAGGCGACGCTCGCCTTCCGCTTCGCCAACCACGTCCTCTCGCATCCCGATCCCGATGCGGCGCCGGAGAAGATCGGCGATCCGGATCCCGCCTCGGCCGCCAGCCGCCAGATCGCCTCCGGCGCCTCGCACAATCTCCTGCATCTCGCCCGGCCGGTGGACGAAAAGACGGGCAGGGCGAAATCGGCGATCACCGTCGACGAGGTGCGCCGCGCCGGCAAGTTCTTCTCGCAGACCTCGGGCACCGGCAACTGGCGAATCGTCATCATTGACCCGGCCGATGACATGAACCGCAATGCGGCCAACGCCATTCTGAAGATCCTCGAGGAGCCGCCGAAGCGGGCGCTGTTCCTGGTGCTGTCGCACGCGCCGGGCCGGCTGCTGCCGACGATCCGCTCACGCTGCCTGCCGCTGAAACTGGCGCCGCTTCCCGACGAAGCACTCGTTGCGGCCCTTGCGCATCTCGGCATAGCAGGCGAGGGCAGCGTGCTTTCGGCGGCCAAGGGCAGCGTCGGCGAAGCCTTGAAACTGTTGAACTATGGCGGCAGCGAAATCATCGCTGGTTATGACGAAGTGCTTTCCGCCGAGGGGCCAACCGCCCGCAAGGCGATGCACCGGCTGGCAGAGGCGCTCTCGGGCAAGGAAAGCGATACGATTTTCGATTTCTTCGTCAGCCACGTCGGCGACGACATCATGAGCCGCGCTCGCGCGGCGGCAGGCGATGGGCAGATCGCCGCGGCCGAACGGCTGGCGCGGCTCTACTCGGAGGTTATCGAGCGGCTTACCGTTTCCGACGCCTATAATCTCGACCGCAAGCAGACGATCATCAGTATTCTCGCCGACATCAAGCAGCCCAGACTCTAGCCAAGGTTTCAGCCAAGGTTGGGCGGATCAGCCGGCCAGCAACTTCCACGCGACGAGCGCAAGGGTGACGGCCAGGACAATGCGAATGATGCGCTCGTGCAGCTTCGGCGCCAGAAGGCTTCCCAGAATAATACCGGGAATCGAGCCGACGAGCAGGGCAAAGAGCATCGCCCAATCGATCTCGCCGATCAGCCAATAGCCGGTGCCGCCGATCAGGGTCAGGGGTACGGCGTGGACGATGTCGGAGCCGACGATTTCGCGCACATCGAGCCTCGGATAGAGCACGAGCAGGATCGTCACCCCAAGCGCACCGGCGCCAACAGAGGTCAAGGTGACAAGCACGCCGAGACAGAATCCGAGAATGACGGTGAGGGCAAGAATGGTCGTCGCTCGCGGCGGCACGCGTTCGCCGATGGCGCGGCGCGCCAATTGAAGTATCGGGCCGCGAAAGATCAGCATGATCGCGGTCATGACGAGAAGCCAACCGAGGGCTGATGTAATGGTGTTGGTCACGCCGATGCTCTTGCGATCGACACCTGCCAGCAACCAGAGCATCAGCAAGGCGGCTGGGACGCTGCCGGCGGCGAGGCTGCCGACGATCTTCCAGTTGACGCGCCCATGCACGCCGTGAACAGCGGTGCCCGCTGTCTTGGTGATCGCAGCATAGAGAAGATCGGTGCCGACGGCAGTTGCCGGATGGACGCCGAAGAGCAGCACCAGCAGGGGTGTCATCAGCGAACCGCCGCCTACGCCGGTAATGCCGACAAGGGCGCCGACAAACAGTCCCGAAATCGAATAGAGAGGCTCGAATGTCAAGCAAGCGCCTCCAACGGCGCCCGGCCACGGGGATTGTGGTGGGTGAAAACTGGCACGTCGTTGGGTCCCGCCTCTCTTTCTGACGACCGGTAAATTGCGTGCGAGACGGAGTCAAGCTCACGACCCCGTGTCCTGGAATTCATGGGCGGCAGCGAAACTTGATGTTTCGCTCGACGGTGACATGCGCTAAGAGCGGCTGACCATTGATAAATAAGCCGGACCTTGGCCGCCATGACAGACAAGACATCCTTCTATATCACCACCGCGATTTCCTATCCCAACGGCAAGCCGCATATCGGCCATGCCTATGAGCTGATCGCGACGGATGCGATGGCTCGCTATCAGCGCCTGGATGGCAAGGACGTCTTCTTTCTGACGGGCACCGACGAACACGGCCAGAAGATGCAGCAGACGGCGCGCGCCGAAGGGATCCCGCCGCAGGCGCTCGCCGATCGCAACTCCGGCGAGTTCCAGGCGATGGCCAAGCTGCTCAACGCTTCGAACGATGACTTCATCCGGACCACGCAGGAGCGTCATCACGAGACATCCAGGAATATCTGGACGCTGATGGCCGACAATGGCGACATCTACAAGGACAGCTATGCCGGCTGGTACTCGGTGCGCGACGAGGCCTATTACCAGGAAAACGAGACGGAGCTGCGCGCCGACGGCGTGCGTTACGGCCCCCAGGGCACGCCCGTCGAGTGGGTGGAAGAGGCGAGCTATTTCTTCAAGCTCTCCGAATACCAGGAGAAGCTGCTGGCCCATTACGAGGCCAATCCCGATTTTATCGGCCCGGCCGAGCGCCGCAACGAGGTGATCTCCTTCGTCAAGTCGGGCCTCAAGGACCTGTCGGTGTCGCGCACGACCTTCGACTGGGGCATCAAGGTGCCGAACGACCCTTCGCATGTCATGTATGTATGGGTGGACGCGCTGACCAACTACATCACGGCGACGGGCTATATCGAGGACAAGAATGGCCCGCGGGCGAAATACTGGCCGGCGGATGTGCACATCATCGGCAAGGACATCATTCGCTTCCACGCCGTCTATTGGCCGGCCTTCCTGATGTCGGCGAAGCTGCCGCTGCCGAAGCGCGTTTTCGCCCATGGCTTTCTGCTCAACAAGGGCGAGAAGATGTCGAAGTCGCTCGGAAACGTCGTCGATCCGGTCAATCTGGTGAACCATTTCGGGCTCGACCAGGTGCGCTACTTCTTCCTGCGCGAAGTCTCCTTCGGTCAGGACGGCAGCTACAGCGAAGAGGCGATCGGCACGCGCGTCAATTCCGACCTCGCCAACGGCATCGGCAATCTCGCCAGCCGGTCGCTGTCGATGATCGTCAAGAATTGCGACGGCAAGATCCCGGAATGCGGGCCGCTGACCGACGAGGACAAGGCGATGCTGGCCCAGGCCGACGCGCTGCATGCATCGACACGCGAGGACATGAGCAAGCAGCTCATCCATCGCGCGCTCGCCTCGATCATTGCAGTCGTTTCGGAGGCCGACCGCTATTTTGCCGGCCAGGCGCCCTGGGCGCTGAAGAAGACGGATCCGGCGCGGATGGGCACGGTCCTTTATGTCACGGCCGAGGTGGTGCGCCAGATCGCCATCCTGCTACAGCCCTTCATGCCGGAATCGTCGGGCAAGCTGCTCGATCTTGTCGCCGCGCCTGCCGACAAGCGCGATTTTGCCGCGCTTGGCGAAGTTGGCCGCCTCGTTGCCGGGACGGTGCTCGAAGCGCCGACACCGGTCTTCCCGCGCTATGTGGCTCCGGAGGCCTGAGGCCGTGCTGATCGATACCCATTGCCATCTCGATTTTGCCGACTTCGAGGCGGAGCGCGACGAGATCGTCACGCGCGCCCACCAAGCCGGCGTCAAGCAGATGGTGACGATCTCGACGCGCGTGCGCAAGCTCGACGGGCTGCTCGCCATCACGGAGAAATATCCGTCGGTGTTCTGCTCCGTCGGCACCCATCCGAACAATGCCGGCGACGAGCTGGACATCCAGACCGAAGAGCTGGTGCGCCTGGCGAAGGCGCATGAGAAAGTGGTGGCGATCGGCGAGGCGGGCCTCGATTATTTCTACGACACGCAGACACCAGAGGATCAGCAGACCGGATTTCGGCGCCATATTGCCGCCGCTCGGGAAACGCAGCTTCCGCTCGTCATCCACAGCCGCAGCGCCGATGCCGATATGGCTGATATCCTGACCGAGGAAACGGGGAAGGGAAGCTTCCCCTTTATCCTGCATTGCTTCTCGGCAGGGCCGGATCTGGCGCGGACCGGTGTCGAACTCGGCGGCTACGTCTCTTTTTCCGGCATTCTGACCTTCCCGAAATCGGAAGAGCTGCGTGAGATCGCCAAGACGATCCCGCATGAACGGCTGTTGGTGGAAACGGACGCGCCCTATCTCGCTCCGAAGCGCTGGCGCGGCAAGCGCAATGAGCCGTCCTATGTCGTCAATACGGCCGAAGTGCTCGCCGAGACGATCGGCCTTTCCTATGCGGACGTCGCACGGATGACGACGGAGAACGCGCTTCGCCTGTTCTCGAAAATGCCAAGGATTTAGCAGGTGCTCTATCGGCGGCGCTTCACCATTCTCGGCTGTTCGTCGTCACCGGGCGTGCCGCGTATCACCGGCGACTGGGGCGCCTGCAATCCCGACAACCCAAAGAACCGGCGCACGCGCGCCTCGTTCATGGTGCAGCAGTTCGCTCCTGATGGCGGTGTGACGACCGTCGTCATCGACACCGGACCCGATTTTCGTGAGCAGATGATCCGGGCAGGGGCCGACCATGTCGATGCGGTGCTCTACAGCCATCCGCATGCTGATCATATTCACGGCATCGACGATCTGCGCGGCTATTTTCACAATACCCGCCGGCGAGTGCCGATCTACGCTGACCAATTTACGATGGACAGGCTGCGTGAAGCCTTTGGCTATTGCCTGGAGACGCCGCCGGGCAGCAATTATCCGCCGATCGTGCTGCCTGTCGTCATCGAAAATCTTGACGAACCCGTCGAAATCCGCGGCCCCGGCGGCAAGATCGATTTTTTTCCGCATATCCAGCAGCATGGCGATATCAATTCGCTCGGCTTCCGCATCGGTGATGTAGCCTATTGCAGCGATATCAGCGATTTCCCGCCGCAGACCGTCGAAAAGCTGAAAAATCTCGACGTGCTGATCATCGACGCCCTGCAATACACCTATCATCCGAGCCATCTGTCGCTGGAACAGTCGCTCGACTGGATCGGCCGGCTGAAGCCGAAAAGGGCGATACTCACCCACATGCATACGCCGCTGGATTATGACGCAGTGATGGCGCAGACGCCGGACCATGTGGTCCCGGCGTTCGATCAGATGAGCTTCGAGACGGAGTTTCTCGCTTAACCCGGCGATGCAGCATGCTTACACGCGTGCAGCAGGATCGGGGACTGAGCCCCGACCCTGGCGCAGGTCACTGCATATAGGGAAGAACCTCGACCGCGCCGCGATAGATCATGTCGAGCGAGACGTAGAGGATGATCAGCAGACCGATATAAGCGATCCAGCGATGGCGGCCGAGCAGACGGGCGATCAGGTTCGCGGCGATACCCATCAGCGCGATTGACAGACCGAGGCCGATAACCAGGACGCTCGGATGTTCGCGCGCAGCGCCCGCAACGGCGAGCACGTTATCGAGCGACATCGAAACGTCGGCAATGACGATCTGGGTTGCCGCCTGGAAGAAGGTCTTTTTCGGCGCGCCTTCGCCGCTTTCCGCTACGCGATCCTCGTTATGGCCGTCGCGAAGCTCGCGCCACATCTTCCAGCAGACCCAAAGCAGCAGCAGGCCGCCGGCCAGCAGCAGGCCGACGATCGCCAGCAGATAGACGGCAACACTGGCGAAGAGAATACGCAGGACCGTCGCGGCAAGAATGCCGACGATGATCGCCTTGCGCCGTTGTGTGGCCTCGAGGCCGGCAGCGGCAAGACCGATAACCACGGCGTTGTCGCCGGCGAGAACAAGGTCGATAGCAATGACCTGCAGCAAAGCCGTCAGACCGGCTGCCGTGAAGATGTCCATATGAAATGTCCCCAATGCGTCGAAAGCCGTGCTAGCGTCTCGATGGTTTGACGTCAACCGCCGAAGGCTGCAACAGACGATGCGATTCACTGCCTGGTGTATCTGAAAAAGGACAGGCGGCAACGTTATGGGAACTGCCGTGAAATGCCGCCGATCCGTCCCACTGCCGTGGAACATTCATCTCGGCTGCCGGTTCTTCAAGTCAGAAACCAGGCGTCGGGTCGACGTCTGGAAAGAGACATCGAGAGGAGCGTTCCGTGAGCAACATTCACCACGATACCAACCCCAGCTCTTCAGGCCCGATGGGCGGCGGCAGCCTTACGGCATTTTTCGACAGCCGGTCCGAAGCCGAATCTGCGATCTCCCGTCTCGAGGACGCGGGCGTGCCGGTCGCAAGAATAAGATTGATGCCGGGCTACGAAGCGGACGGAAAGAATGCCGGCGCCATAAGTGACGACCGCAGCGGCTTCTTCGACGCGCTGGCCGACTTCTTCTTCCCGGATGAAGATCGCGCGATGTACGCAGAAGGGCTGCGGCGAGGCGGCTTCCTCGTTCAGGTCAACGATATCGACGACGCGCTCTATGAGACAGTTCACGATATTCTCGACGACGAAGGCAGCATCGACATCGATGAGCGGGCAGATCTCTGGTTGTCGGAAAGCGGCCGTCAAGGTGGGTCGAATACCGGTTTTGCCGGCTCGGCCCATGGCGGCAAAGCTGCGGATGACCTGGCTGTGTCCGAGAGCGCGTTCGAAGATGAAACTCGACCGGTCGCGATACGCGACACCACGCATGGAAGCGCCAAGGTGCGCGCTTACACCTATTCCGGAGGCAGCTCGCCATCGACCGGTGCAGATCGGCAAACGCAGACACAGACGCAAGGCGGATCGAACCAGAGTCAGGGATTCCGGCGCGATCACTGATGTCCAGTGCCTCGCATGAGAGCCGGCTACGGTCGCTCTAGCTGATATTCGAAGGAGACGTCCATGCAATCCTCCATCAATCGCGACGGTTTCCTTCCGCCGGATCCCGATGAGCTGGTCGAGGAAGGTGAGCCGCCGTTTGCCGACGCCGCCACCGCGACTGCGCGCGAGAAGGCCGACCACGATCTCGACCTCCTACAGCACGAAGTAAGGCTGTTGCGCGCCCGGATCGGCATCCTGCGCGAGGATGCGGAATCGGCGCTGAAAGCCCAGGCGAACCTGATAGACGCAAGCGCCCATGTCCAGCTCGGGAACTATCCCTGGGCAAAGCTCGCCTTGGCCACGGGCGCGGCTTTCATTGCCGCCAGAATCGTTCGCAGCCTTCCGTTCGGCGCTTTGCTGGCCGGCCACCTCTCTGAGACGAGACGGTGGTGAAGGGCTGACCATCTGATACGCCCGGTCCTCTGACAATTCGGGGGAGAGCCCAATGTGCTGCCCGCGATCTGACTGCGGGCCGCACTTCGCAGTTGCGCCAAATTCATTTCTGACATTACCAACCGTAGCCGGCACTGTGCCGCAGGGGGTCTGCAGGACGGGGAGGCGCCCCGATGATGCGCGCCGAGACAACGATGATCGCAGCTGGGCAACGATCAGCCTGCCTCGGCCAGACAGGTTCCTCGATTGACGTTGATGGCGTGACGCTTCACAAAGTGCCAATCCTCTACAGCACAAGCGGCACCGTTCCGGGGACCACGATCACATGCGCAGCAATGACGACCGCCATTCCTTGCGGAAAATATTCACAGTCCTGACGATCCTGTTTTCCACACTGCTGCCAATCGGCGTCAATCCTGCTTCCTCGGAGTCATCCGAATCCTCGGCGCCGATCCGCGTCATCATCGAATTGCCGAATGACGATTCCGGTCGCGCTCTGGTCGATCGGATCGTTCCCGGCAATCAGGAGCCCACGCGGCCAGTCGCCGTCTCACCAGCGCCAGCACCGCCGTCGATCGCGACGTCACTGCAGGATTTGCGCCAGCGCTTGCTCTCGCTCGTCAACGCATTTCCAACCCTTCCGGGACAGATCCAGGCGGCGATCCGGCTCTTCCAGACAGACAATCGTATCGACCCTGTCAGTCTTATCCTGGCGGTCACACTCTTCGTAGCAGGCGGTTTTCTGGCGCAGCGCATCGCCTGGTGGTCGGGGCGAGGGCTTCTTCATTTTATACTGACCGCACCTGCCGACACGGTCCGGCAGCGGATCAAACTGCACGCCGGGCGGCTGTCGATGGGGCTTCTCGCATTGATCGGCTACCTCATCGGAAGCCTCGGCGCCTTTATCCTGTTTCCATGGCCCGCCGTGTTTCGCGACGTTGCGCTCATTCTGCTGTCAGCTGCGCTCATGGTGCGCCTCGGCGTGCTGGTGGGCCGCATCGTGATCGCGCCGGGCGCCCGCCTGCCGCATATGCGGCTTGTGACCCTTGTGACGTCGCTTGCGTGGTTCTGGTACTACTGGCTCCTTGCAACGGTCGCTCTGTTGGCAGCCGGCTGGGCCACCATCGAAGTGATACGAACGATCGGGGCTCCGGCCATATTGGTCGATCTTTTTACCGCGGCATGGCTCGCGGTCGTCTCGATCGCGCTGATCGCGATGATTTGGCTGCGGCAGTTCCGTTCCGACGGGCCGCCGGTGAACCGGCTGATCAGCGTCGGCTTCAGCGCAAGCATTATTCTCTCATGGCTGTTATGGGTGTCGGGACTGCGTGCTGCATTCTGGACGGTGATCGTCATTGCGCTTCTGCCGCTGACGGTATCGGTAGCGCGCGATATCACTCGGCGCATCATCATCAATTCGCAGGATGAGCGTTCAGTGGACGATCCGACCGTCTTGGGATGGTCGGTCGTTATCATGCAGACGTTGCGCAACGGTCTTATCGTGGTTGCCGCGCTGCTCATTGCCCGCGCGTGGGATGTCAATCTCGGTGATCTTGCCGCAGCCGAGACGGTGACCACACGTCTGATCCGGGCGGGAATCCGGATCGTGATCGTATTGCTGGTGACCGACGTCATCTGGAAGCTCGTCAGCACTCTGATCGACACGCAGATGGAAGTGGCGTCGCGGAGCGTGAATGCAGGCCATCAGGAGGGGCCGGAGGCGCGCCGCCGTCAGCGGTTGAATACGCTTCTTCCCATTCTTCGCAATGTGCTGTTCCTCGCGATCGGCGCCGTCGGTTTCCTTATGATTCTGGATGCTGTCGGCATTCAGATCGGGCCGCTGCTTGCTGGCGCTGGTGTCGTCGGCATCGCCGTCGGCTTCGGTGCGCAAACGCTCGTCAAGGACATTATCTCCGGGGTCTTTTATCTGTTCGACGATGCCTTTCGCATCGGAGAATATATACAGGCGGCAAAATACAAGGGTACGGTCGAAGGATTTTCGCTGCGATCGATCCGCTTGCGACACCACCGCGGTCCTGTCACCATCGTTCCATTCGGCGAACTTGGCGCGGTGCAAAATCTGAGCCGCGACTGGGTCATCGACATCATCACGCTTACGCTGAACTATGACAGCGACCTCGAGGAGGTCCGCAAGACCATCAAGCGCATTGGCGTCGAGCTTCTGGACGATGCCGAGCTGGGGCCCAATATCATCGAGCCCTTGAAAATGCAGGGCATCGAGCAGATGGCGGATTATGGCGTGCAGATCAGGCTGAAATTCATGGCCAAACCGGGCGAACAATTTGGCGTCCGCAGAAAGGCGCTTGCCATGCTGAAGAAGACCTTCGCCGAAAAGGGCATTCAGTTTGCAACACCGACGGTGCATGTCTCCGGCGGAACGGCCGATGCAGCGTCATCAGCCGCCGCGTCGGAGCTCCAGAGACCAACAAAACCAGTCTTGCCGATTGAGGATTAGCAAACCGCAAGGCTTCCACCCCTTGTTTGGAATGCCCGTGGGCGATGTGCGAATCCAACCTGTTGAGCAATCGACCTAGAGGTAAGCCGGATGATGGATTTCAGGTCACTGACAGAAACAGATTTTCCGATATTGTGTGAGTGGCTAAATAAACCTCATATGCGTGCTCACTACCAGAAGACGCCGATAACGATCGAGGAAGTCCAGAGGAAGTATTCTGAGCGCCTGAGCCCAAGCCATCCTACCCATTGCCATATAGCTTGTTATAATGGTGAGCCTTTCGGAACATTGCAGTGCTATTTGCTTCGCGACTATCCCGACTTCGCGTCTGAGATGGGCGAGCACGACGGCGTAGCGGTCGACTTATTTATCGGTGATGAGCAGTTCATAGGGAGGAGCTTGGGGAAAACTATGCTTCGCTCATATGTGCTGAACGTGGTTCCTTCACTTTTTCCCCACGACTGCAAATGTTTCATTTGTCACGCTAAAGAGAACCAAATAGCTATTCGGGGTTCGCTGTCCGCAGGGTTTCTGCCGTATCGAGACGTCATAGAGGGAGGAGTGGAAAGTCTGCTACTTTCATTCGACCGATCGAACCAGGCATGTCTGCCTTTTGTCCGATAATCTCGTTCGGCGATAAATCCCGCTGACCATTGCGGAGAGACGGTTCGGGGCCAAAAGCAACAGTCGGAAAACCGCTCTCCTGTTCCATAATCTACCTTATGCGACCGTTTTGTGTAGCCGGGTACATTCTATTTCCAAGTGCGACATGCCAATGATTTCAATGGCTTCACTTTGGAGATTTTGGCATGTCCCGATGCTATACGCAGC
>NZ_JACHYV010000048.1:0-19892 GCF_014193135.1 Rhizobium sp. BK049 | reverse complement strand
AGCCCGTCCGCATTGCGGATCTCGCCCGCAAGATGGTCGAACTGTCCGGATTGACCGTCCGGGACGTGGATAATCCCGAAGGGGACATCGAGCTTGCCGTTACGGGCTTGAGGGCCGGCGAGAAGCTTTATGAAGAATTGTTGATCGGGGATAACCCCGAGACAACCGAACATCCGCGGATCATGAAGGCGCGCGAGGACTTCCTGTTGTGGCCGGAACTTTCGAAGAAGCTCAATTCGCTCAATGCGGCATTGGATCGTAACGACATGATCGCGGCCCGCGCGACCCTGGCAGAACTTGTTTCCGGCTATTCCTCAACGGGTGAAGTTTCCGATCTTGCATTCACCGGAGCCGAAACCAATACGGCGGCTTGAGACATCGACGTTAGGTCCAACCGCCTTCAAACGTGTTTTTTGCGGCCGCGTCCCCTAGACCATGGCCGTCGATTCTGTGATCCTGTTGCCGGAAGACCACTAGAGTCTGTCAGGTTTATGTTGAAACATATACTGCATGCTTGAGGTAGGCGGCGCATTCGAGCGGGCTGAATGCCTTGAGGACTTCACCGACGCGCCGCCATGTCGCTTCGACGCTACGCTCGTCTGCCTTGCGCAGCAGAGTCTTGAGTTTGGCGACATCATCTCGATCGGCTTGAGATAGGGGCTGTAGCGCGGCAAGAAGAACAGGTGGGCGCCGGCATTGCGGATGGCGTTGCGCGCCGGCTTGCCCTTGTGACTGCCGAGATTGTCGAGGATGACGATATCGCCGCGATTGAGGGTTGGTGCCAGGCATTGCTCGACCCAGGCTGTGAAAGCGGTGGCGTTGATTGGGCCATCGAGCACGAAAGGCGCGACGATGCGGTCGTGGCGCAGCCCGGCGAGGAAGGTGAGCGTCTTCCAATGGCCACGCGGTATTCCGGCGATCAGCGCTGGCCACGTTGACACCAGCCGCGGGTGCGCGTCATGTTGGTTTTGACCCAGGTTACGTCAACGAACACCAGGCGGTCCGGATCAAGTCGATGTTGATGTGACTTCCAGCGGCTCCGGAACCGCGCCACCTTCGGCCTGTCCTGCTCGCTGGCGATCAGCGTTTTTTTTTAAATGTTTTGCCTTCACGGCGCAGGAAACGCCAAACCGTGTCGTGAGAGACATGGATGCCTGCCACCTTCAGAGCGGCGGCAAGCGACCGCACCGTCCAATCGGCTTTGGCCGACAGGCGGCGGTGAACCTCATCGGCCGCCGCGCCACACAGCTAGTATTTTCGCAAACACAGCTTCCATCTGAGTTTGCGCAGCCTTGCCATTACCACCTCTTTGCTATTCGCCCGACTCGTCGTCTTGGGCAGCGAGCCGCTGCCCTGTTCAAGACTCAACAGCCACCCTCCCCCGCACGGCGTCCGCCATCGCAGTCATCCGGTCCGCAGCAGCATGCCCGATCAGCATAAAGGCATGCGTCGCATTCGACCAGTAGACGACATTCATTCCCTTGCGGTTTTCAAGGTCCGGCGCCTTCGGCCCCGCGTCGGATTTCACGATGCAGAGCGCCATCGGCCCGGTCTCGGGATCGAGATAGGCGATCTGGGCGAGCGGCTTGCCGTCATATTGCAGCAGCAGGGCGCGTTTGAAATCGATCCCCGGGACGGAGACGGCTTCCGGGGAAAGCGATAGAGCGAGCTTCTCGTCAAGACTGGCGAGCTGGGCGGCCTGGTCCTGCCTGCCGGGCACGGGGCCCGCAAGCGTTTCGGCGGTATAGAGCAAGATATAGTCGGCGACCACGGCGCGCCATTCGCTGTTTTCGTCCTTTGCCGAAAAACCACTGCCGATGCCGATGACGGCGCGGTCAATGGCGATGCCGGCCACAAGCGAGGCGGCGAGCGCACCGAGGAAGCGACGGCGAGTGGGCGCGGGCGCAGCGACCGATCTTGCGTTCTCATGCGCAGGAATGGCGGCGAGCATCGCCTTCAGCTTTTCGTGCGGGGCTGCGGAGAGCAGCGGGGCAAAAGCCGGCTCGAACGGCAGGCTGGCGCGGGCCAGGAAATCCAATCGTTCGGCGACGCTCTCATCTTCCTTGACGATGGTTTCGATGCGGGCTCTCTCTTCCGTCGTCAGCTCGCCGTCGATGAAGGCTGTGAGATCCTCGTCGGAGGGAATGGTGTGTTTCGTGCTCATGGGCGTCCCCCTGCCGGTCCGGCGCCGGAGAGCCTGGCGCGGGCGGCCGCCAGCCGGCTCATCACGGTCCCAATCGGAATATCCAATATGCCTGCAACCTCGCGATAGGATAGTCCTTCTACGTAGGCGAGGAAAACCGCCGTGCGTTGCGCCTCGGGCAACGCATTTACCTGCTTCAGCACCTGCCCCGCCATTACATGCGTTTCAGTATCGTGCGCGCCGTCGAAGGTCAGCGCCTCGCCAGCATCGACGAAACCCTGGCCCTGGCGCACCCGGCGCGAGCGGATCTCGTTCAGCCAGATCGAATGCAGGATCGAAAACAGCCAGCGGTCGAGTCGGGTGCCGGGAACGAACTGGCCGGCGCGTTCGAGCGCACGAAGGCAGGTCGCCTGCACCAGATCGTCGGCGACATCACGCTGATGCGAGAGAACGAAACCATAACGCCAGAGCCTGGCCAGGTTTTCCGTCAGACCGCTCCTGATATCCGCTTCGCTCGCGATGACCGCCTCCGCCAATCCTGCATCCCTTGGAACCGCCTGATGAACAGGCGATTCCATTCTCGCGCGACTATAGGCAGGAATTGTAGCGTGCGCGACCGACATTCGGATATCCTTTCCCGGCTCCATTCCCGCTAGTGGCCTAAGCTCAGATCTTCGATGGGTCGAGGATGACAGCGTTCAGATCCTGATATTCCTCGCAAACCGTGCCGCAGATCGTCTTGATCGTGTTCAATTGCTCCTTTGCGAGATCGAGCCGGCCCTTGATGACATAGGCTTCGCCGAGATATTCACGGACCTTGGCGTATTGCGGATCCATTTTCACCGATTGCAGGTAGTAGGAGATGCCTTCGTCGGTGCGCCCGAGCTTGCGGGTGGCGTAACCGCGATAGTTCAGCACCTCGGCGCTGTTCTGGTCCTTGACCGTATCGAGCATGGCAAGCGCCTCTTCATAACGGCCGGCCTTGGCCAGCGAATAGGCATAGTCGGTACGGTTCTCGTCCGAGACATTGGCGCTCTGCTGCTTGACGCATTTCTTGGTCTTCTGGTCGTAGATCTCGCCCTTCTTGCAAGTTGGCATCGTGCTGTTGTCGTTGCCGACAGCAAAGACCGGACCGGAGAAGAGCGAAGCGGCAAGGCAGCCGCCAAGAAGGACGGAAGCGATACGGGCTGTCATGATCGTCATGGAAAAACTCCTCGAAAGTGACGTTGCGGAGAGAGAACACCGCTGCCCTGGGCTTTATTCGCCGGCCTCTCTATTTTCTCCATCACTGCTTCGTGAAGTCCAAAGCCGAATAAATCATCGGGACCGGGTGTTTTCAGCATTGCGCCGGAACGACAAGGAGAATTCCGTGACCGATACCGTCAGTCTCGTCAGCCTCGCCACCGCCACGCCCGAACATATCATCTTCCAAAACCAGGCGGCCGAAGCCTCGGCCCGGCTGTTTGCCGACCGCTACGAGGATTTCCATCATCTAGCCCGCGTCTTCGACAGCGCCGGTATCAACAAGCGCCATGCCGCGCGGCCGCTTGCCTGGTTCGACGAAACGCATGGCTGGCAGGACCGCATGCAGGCCTACGGAGAGGTGGCAGGCGCCCTTTTCGTCGAGGCGGCCAGCGCGGCGCTTCGCCGGGCCGATCTCGGCGCCTGTCATGTCGACTGTATCGTCACGGTCTCTTCCACCGGTTTTACGACGCCGAGCCTTGATGCGCAGCTTGCCCGCCGCATGGGCTTCAGGGCCGATATCGAGCGGGTGCCGGTCTTCGGGCTCGGCTGCGCAGCCGGCGTCTCGGGCTTTGCCATCGCGGCGCGGCTGGCACGGAGCCGCCCGGGCGCCGTCGTGCTTTTCGTCTCGATCGAGCTTTGCACGCTCGCCTTCCGGCTGGACGAGCTGACGCGGCCGAACATCATCGCGACAGCGCTTTTCGGCGACGGCGCGGCCGCCTGCGTGCTCCGCGCCGGCGAAGGCGGACTGGCCCAGGTGGAATCAACAGGCGAGCACCTCTTCCCGGATACGCTCGATATCATGGGCTGGAAGATCGACGATGGCGGCTTCGGCATCGTGCTGGCGCAATCCTTGCCGCCCTTCGCCGAACGGGAACTCGCCCCTGCGGTGGCGGCCATTCTGGGGCGCAACGGGCTGAGACCAGCAGATATCGACCGCTTCATCTGCCATCCCGGCGGTATGAAGGTGCTGGCCGCGATGGAGAGCGCGCTTTCACTGACACCTGGCACGCTCGATCACGAACGGGCCGTACTTGCCGAATATGGCAACATGTCCTCACCGACCGTGCTGTTCGTGCTGGAGCGGGCAATCCGCGCCGGGCTGCCGGACCGGGCGGCGATGGTCGCCATGGGACCAGGCTTTTCGGCGAGCTGCGTGACGCTGCGGAGGGCGGCATGATCTGGCCGTCGATCGCGCTCCTGACATTCGTGACGCTGCAGCGGTTGGCCGAGCTGGTGCTCGCCCGGCGCAACACCGCCGCCCTGCTCGCTAGAGGCGGCCGGGAAGTCGCCTCGGAGCATTATGCCATGATGGTGGCGCTGCATGCCACCTGGATCATGGGCCTTTGGCTGCTGGCGCCGGGCAGGCCGGTTCAACCCTTCTGGTTTTTGGTGTTCATGGGGCTACAGGCGCTGCGGCTCTGGGTGCTGGGGACGCTGAAGGACCGCTGGACAACACGCATCATCGTCCTGCCCGGCGCGCCGCTCGTGATATCGGGACCCTATCGCTTCCTCCGGCATCCGAACTATGCGATCGTCATCGGCGAGTTCGCGAGCCTTCCTCTCGCCTTTGGTCTGCCGGTCTTTGCGGTCGTCTTTTCGCTTTTCAATGCCGCAATCCTGCATGTGCGGGTAAAGGCCGAAAATGCCGCACTGGAAAGCGCAATGATTTTGAAATGAGTGCGATTTTTCGTTTGCGCCGCGGGATTGGCCCGGGCATTTTACCGGATAATCAAGCGGAATGCAGGGGAATGACGAAGAACGCAATCGTGCTCGGCGCCGGCATTGTCGGGGTGTCCACCGCCATCCATCTGCAGCGACGCGGCCGGCAGGTGACCCTGATCGACCGCAAGGATCCGGGCAGCGAAACCTCCTTCGGCAATGCTGGCCTGATCCAGCGGGAAGGAGTGGAACCTTACGGCTTCCCCCAGCAGTTCGGCCTGCTGCTGCGTTATGCGCTCAACAACGAAATCGATGCCCATTATCATCTTAGTGCGCTGCCGAGCCAACTCGCCTTTCTCGCCCGCTACTGGTGGAATTCGAATGCCCGGCGCCACGCGGTCATCACACGGGCCTATGCGCCGCTGATCGAAAACTCGGTTGCCGAGCACAAGGACCTGATCGAGGCCTCGCAGGCGCAGGCGCTGATCCGCAAGGACGGCTGGATAAAGATTTTCCGGACCGAGGCGATGCGCGACGAGGCCCTCGCCGAAGCCGCCCGTTGGCAGAGCGAATTCGGCGTTACCTATGACAGCCTGACGTCGGCCGACATCGCCCGCATGGAACCCGATATTACCGTCCCTTTCGCCGGCGGCATCCGCTGGCGCGATCCCTGGTCAGTGCTCGACCCGCATGCGCTGATATCGGCCTATCGCCGCTATTTCGAAAGCCTCGGCGGCCGCTTCGTCACCGGCGACGCCGCCTCGCTCGGCCAGTTCGGCACCGGCTGGAAGATCATGACCAGCGAGGGCCCGCTCGAAGCCGAGGATGCGGTCCTCGCGCTCGGCCCCTGGGCAGCCGTCGCGACGCGCCGGCTCGGTTATTCCTTTCCCCTCGGCGTCAAGCGCGGCTATCACATGCATTATGCCGCCAAGGGCAATGCCGTGCTCAACAACTGGATCCTCGATGCCGAGCGTGGTTATTTGCTGGCGCCGATGAACCGCGGGATCCGCCTGACGACGGGGGCTGAGTTCGCGAGGCTGGACGCGCCGAAGACGCCGGTGCAGCTCGACCGGGCGGAAGCCGTGGCGCGTACGATCTTCCCGCTCGGAGGCAGGCTCGATCCCGAACCGTGGATGGGCGCGCGCCCCTGCACGCCGGACATGATGCCTGTCATCGGCAAGGCGCCACGCCACCAGGGCTTATGGTTCGCCTTCGGCCACGCTCATCATGGACTGACGCTCGGGCCGGTGACCGGCCGCGTGCTTGCCGAACTCATCACCGGCGAGGCGCCATTCATCGATATCTCGGCTTACTCGCCACAGCGCTTCAAGCCATAATACCGAGGTTGGAAAGGCCCCTGAGAGCCGTTGCCGCAATGCCGTCGATCGTATCGTCGATATCGACGGTGACGACACCGGGTTCGCCTGTCGGCACCTCGAGTGTCGCCAGCTGACTTTCGAGCAGCGAGACCGGCATGAAGTGTCCCTTGCGCTCGCCCATTCGCTTCGTCAGCAGCGCCTTTGATCCTTCGAGGTAGACGAAGAACAGATTGCCGCCGGCAGCAGCCCTCAGCCTGTCACGATAGATGCGCTTCAGCGCCGAACAGGAGACGATGATGCCCTCGCCTTTCTCCAGCGATGCCTGCATGCGTTTGCCGATCAGGTCGAGCCAAGGCACCCGATCCTCATCGGTCAGCGGAATGCCCTTCGACATCTTCTCGACGTTGGCGGCCGGATGAAGCGCATCACCTTCGACGAAGGGCAGGTGCAAGGCCTCGGCAAGTTTTTCGCCGACCGAGGACTTACCGCAGCCGCTGACCCCCATGACGATGATCGCCTGAGGTCTGTTGATCCGATCGTCTTGCATGTTTCCTCTCAAACGGCGGTTGCCCGCTCAGTCGAGCGGGAAATGACAGGCATATTGTTGTGCGCCTTCTCCGCTTAGCTCGGGAGAAACCTGACGACAAAAGTCCTGCGCCTTCCAGCAGCGCGGGTTGAAGTGGCAGCCGGACGGCGGCTTCAGCGGCGACGGCAGTTCGCCCTGCAGCCGGATACGATTCTTCTCGCGCTCGGGATCGGCGATCGGGGTCGCCGACAGGAGAGCGGCCGTATAGGGATGGCGCGGCCGGGCGAAGACTTCGGCGGCGGGACCGGTTTCGATCGGGCGGCCGAGATACATCACCATCACCTCGTCGGCGATGTGATGGACGACCGAGAGGCCGTGCGAGATGAAGAGATAGGCAAGCCCCATCTCCTTCTGCAGGTCCATAAGCAGGTTCAGCACCTGCGCCTGGATCGACAGGTCCAGCGCCGAAACCGGCTCGTCGAGCACCAGCACCTTCGGTCGCAGCATCAGCGCGCGGGCAATGGCGATGCGCTGGCGCTGGCCGCCGGAGAACATATGAGGGTAGCGGCCGTGATGCTCCGGGCGCAGCCCGACGCGGGCCATCATCTCCTCCACCTTGCGGCGGCGGGCACTGGCATCGAGATCGGTATTGATCTTCAGCGGTTCCTCCAGGATCGCACCGACCTTCTGGCGCGGGTTGAGCGAGCCGTAAGGATTCTGGAAGACGATCTGCACCTGGCTGCGGAGGCTGCGGTCGCCGACACGCGCGGGCTTGCCGTCGATCAGCAATTCGCCGGCCGTCGGATCCTCGATCATCGTGACGAGACGGGCAAGCGTCGACTTGCCGCAGCCGGATTCGCCGACGACGGCAAGGGTTTTGCCGGAATAGAGGCTGAAGCTGACGCCGTTCAGCGCCTTGACCGTGGCATCGGCTTTGAAGAGACCGCGGTTGACGGTGTAGAAACGGGCGAGATCCCTGCCCTCGAGAACAGCGCCCGTCATACCAAGTCTCCTGCAGTTTCAACACGCATGACACCGGGGTGGCCCAGCGGCTTGCCGTCCTTCAATGGATAGTTGCAGAGCGCCCGGCCGAGTTCGGGCCCCTGGCGCACCACACCGCGCTCGCATTCGACCGTTGCATAGCCGCAGCGTGGCGCGAACAGACAGCCGGTCGGTCGGCCGTGCTGGCCGGGAACGACGCCAGCGATCGAGGGAAGCCGCTGCCCCACTTCGGCGCGCTCCGGCAAGGCGGCAAGCAGGGCTGCCGTATAGGGATGATGCGGATCACGGAACAGTGCCTTCACCGGCTGCTCCTCGACCTTCTGCCCGGCATATTGGACCTGCACGCGCTCGGCGGTTTCGGCGACGACACCCATGTCATGAGTGATCAGCACCAGCGCCATGCCCTGCTCCTTCTGCAAGCGCACGAGCAGATCGAGGATCTGCGCCTGGATCGTCACGTCGAGCGCCGTCGTCGGCTCGTCGGCGATCAGAAGCTTCGGATTGCAGGCGAGCGCCATGGCGATCATGACGCGCTGGCTCATGCCGCCCGACATCTGATGCGGGAAGTTCGACAGGCGGTCTTCCGGCGCCGGAATCCCGACGAGGCTCAAGAGTTCGATCGAACGTTTGCGGCGCTCTTTCCGGTTGAGGCCCATATGGACGCGCAGGGTCTCGCCGAGCTGGAAGCCGACCGTGAAGCACGGGTTGAGGCTCGACATCGGCTCCTGGAAGATCATCGCCATCTCCTTGCCGACGATCCGGCGGCGCTGGCGGGCGGAGATGCCACGCAGATCCTGGCCGTCGAACTGCATGCGGTCGGCGGTGATCCTGGCGGTCCAGGGCAGAAGGCCCATCAGGGCCAGCATGGCAACGGATTTGCCCGAACCCGATTCGCCGACCACCGACAGGATCTCGCCCTTGTCGCAGGTGAGCGACACCCCGTCGACGGCACGGAAAGGACCTGAAGACGTCTGGAATTCGACAGTCAGATTTTCGATTTCGAGAAGCGGCATCACGACCTCTTCAGTTTGGGGTCAAGCGCATCGCGCAGGCCGTCGCCCATCAGGTTGATGGCAAGAACGGTGATGAGGATGGCAAGACCCGGGAAAGTCACGACCCACCAGGCGCGTGAGATGAACTCACGGGACTCGGCAAGCATCGTGCCCCATTCGGGTGTCGGCGGCTGGGCACCCATGCCGAGAAAGCCGAGGGCGGCGGCATCAAGGATCGCCGCCGAGAAGGCGAGCGTCGCCTGAACGATCAACGGCCCGAGACAGTTCGGCAGGATCGTCTTGAACATCAAGCGGAGCGTTCCCGCGCCGGCGACACGCGAGGCGATCACATATTCCTTCTCACGCTCTGAAATGACAGAGGCGCGGGTCAACCGCACGAAATGCGGCTGGTTGACTAGCGAAATCGCGATCATCGCGTTGGTAAGGCCAGGACCGAGGACTGCCACCAACACGAGCGCGAGCAGCAGCGACGGGAAGGCAAGGATGATGTCCATCAGGCGCATGATGGCGGTATCGATCCGGCCGCGGAAATAGCCGGCGACGAGGCCGATCAGGACGCCACATATGACCGACAGCGTGACGACCACGACGCCGATAAAGAGTGAGAACCGCGCGCCATAGATCAGCCGCGAAAGGATATCGCGGCCGACGGCATCCGTTCCGAGCGGAAAGGAAGCATGGCCTCCCTCCATCCATGAAGGCACGGCGAGCAGCACCTCTCGGTTCTGCTCGTTTGGCGCATGTGGCGCAAAGACCGGTGCGAAGATTGCAACGACCAGAATGACGACGAAAACAACGAGGCCGATGACGGCGCCCTTGTTGCGGGAGAAATAGTGCCAGAATTCCGCAAGAGCGGATGGCTGGCCGGTTTTAACGGTGACCGTGCTCATGGACCGCTCCTAGTGACGAATGCGCGGATTGATGAAGCCGTAGAGGACGTCAACAATCAGATTGACCAGCATGATGACGCCGGCGATCAGGAGAAGGCCGCCCTGCACCACCGCGTAATCGCGTTTGAACACCGAATCGACCATCCATTTGCCGATGCCCGGCCAGGAGAAGATCGTCTCGGTGAGGATGGCGCCGGCAAGAAGGACACCGATCTGCAGGCCGATCGTGGTGATGACGGGGATCATTGCATTGCGCAGTGCATGCACGCCGACGACGCGCAGCGGCTTCAAACCTTTCGAGCGTGCAGTGCGGACATAGTCCTCGCCGAGAACCTCGAGCATTGCCGAGCGCGTCTGGCGGGCGATGACGGCGAGCGGGATGGTCGCCAGCACGATGGTCGGCAGAATGAGATAGCTGACGGCCGAGGCAAAGGCCCCCTTCTGACCTGACAGCAGGCTGTCGATCAGCATGAAGCCGGTCACCGGTTTGAAGAAATACATCAGCGAAATGCGGCCGGATACCGGTGTCCAGCCAAGGTAACCGGAGAAGAAGATGATGAGCAGCAGGCCCCACCAGAAAATCGGCATGGAATAACCGACGAGGGCGACACCCATCACGCTTTGATCGAACCACGTGCCTCGCTTGACGGCGGCAAAGACGCCAGCGGGCACGCCAAGACAGACGGCGAGGATGATGGCGCAGAAGGAAAGCTCCAGCGTCGCCGGAAACAATGTCAGGAATTCGCCAAGAACAGGCCGCTTGGTGACGATCGAGGTGCCGAGATCGCCCTGCAGCACTTTTCCGAGATAATCAAAATACTGCATATACATGGGCCGGTCGAAACCGAGATCGTGCATGATCTGGGCGTGTCGCTCCGGCGCCATGACGCGTTCACCCGAAAGCAGCATCACGGGATCTCCGGGCAGCAGGCGGATGAAAGAGAAGGCAATCAGGGAAACGCCGAGGAATGTCGGGATCAGCACCGCAAGGCGGCCGATGAAAAAACGCAACATGGCAGATGTCCAATAGTTTCCGGCGGTCAGGAGGGGCCTGACCGCCGGCTGCGCCCAGCTCTGCCGGGCATTTTTACATTATTCTTGTTATTCGGATACGTCGACGCCGTCGAAACGGTGAATGCCGAGCGGGTCCATCTTGAAGCCTGAGACCTTCTTGCTCATCGGAACGAAGACGAGCGAATGGTCGAGGGTCGCCCAAGGGGCTTCCTTCTTGAAGATCAGCTGCGCCTGCTCATAGGCCTTGGTGCGCTCGCCGACATCGGCGGTCAGCTTGGCCTTGGTCATGAGGTCGTCGTATTCCTTGTTGCACCACTGAGCGCGGTTGTTACCGCCGACGGCATCGCAGCCGAGCAGCGTATCCATGAAGTTGTCGGGGTCGCCGTTGTCGCCGGTCCAGCCGAGGATGACGGCGCCGTCGCGCTTCACGTCGGAGGAGAGCTTCAGATACTCGGCCCATTCATGGGTGACGATCTCAACCGTGACGCCGACCTTGGCGAAGTCGGCCTGGATCAGTTCGGCAGCGCGGCGTGCATTCAGCATGTACGGCCGCGATACCGGCATCGCCCAGACCTTCATGCTGAGATCCTTGACGCCGGCATCGGCCAGAGCCTTCTTGGCGGCGTCCGGATCGTATTTCTCGTCTTGAACGGCGTCGTTATACGACCACATCGTCGGCGGGATCGGATTCTTGGCAACGGTGGCCGCACCCTGGAAGACAGCGTCGACGATCGCCTGCTTGTTGATCGCCGAGTTCAGCGCGCGGCGAACTTCCGGCTTGTCGAAAGGAGCCATCTGCGTGTTGTAGGCGAGGTAGCTGACGTTGAGGCCGGGCTGCTCCAGAACAGTCAGATTTCCGTCCTTCTTCAGTTCGGGAACGTCGGCGGCGTTCGGGTAGGGGATCAGGTGGCATTCGCCGGCCTTCAACTTCTGAGCGCGCACGGCGGCGTCAGAGGTGACGGCGAAAACCAGATCGTCGATCTTTTCCTTGCCCTTGAAATAGGTCTCGTTCGCCTTGTAGCGGATGACGGCATCCGGCTGATAGGCGACGAAGGTGTAGGGGCCGGTGCCGAGCGGCTGCTGGTTCAGCTGCGCCATCTTGCCGTCGGCGGCAAGCTTGTCGGCATATTCCTTGGACATGATGGAAGCGAAGTCCATGGCGAGGTCGGCCAGGAACGGCGCTTCGGGATGGTTGAGCGTGAACTTTACCGTAAGGTCATCGACCTTCTCGACCGACTTGATCAGTTCCGGGAAGCCCATGCCGGCGGCGTATTCGTAAGAGCCGCCCTCGACATACTTGTTCCACGGATTGTCGGACTTCAGCTGGCGCTCGAAGGAGAACACGACGTCGTCGGCGTTGAAATCGCGCGTCGGGGTGAAGAAGTCGGTAGTCTGGAACTTGACGCCGGGATGAAGTTTGAAAGTGTATTCCTTGCCGTCGTCCGAAACGCTCCAGCTGTCGGCCAAACCAGGTTCGATCTCGGTGCCGCCATGCTTGAATTCGACGAGGCGGCTGTAGACGGTGCGCGAGGACGCGTCGAAGGTCGTGCCTGCCGTATAGAGGCTCGGGTCGAAGCCTTCCGGCGAACCCTCGGAGCAATAAACAAGGGTCTTGGACCAGGCGGACGTCGCCATGACCGAAATCAGGGCCGTCGCTGCCAGCATGACAGAGATCTTTTTCATAATATTGTTTCCCGGTTGTTCTTTTTTGATGTCTGGAGACCCGTAGGCATCCCGATCGACGGTCGATGGAACGACATTTATCTACTGAAAGCAACGGCCTACGGAGAAAATTTTTCCAGCTGGACAATTTTAGAAATTTTTGGTCAAAAATCAGCCTTATTCGGAAATATTCGGACAAAAATGTCCGGGATTTCGTCGCATTTTGGATAATTGCGCCCTCTCAGCAGCGCATGTTGGACATTTCAGCACCCTTATGCGCAAGCGGACGGCGCAAACAAAAACCGCGATCGCCGAGGCAACCGCGGTTTCATAAGTCAGACCTGTTTCTTGAAATCAGGCGGCGGGGGCAACGGCCGCCGGCTTGCGGTAGTGCTGCTCGCCGGTAATTCCCAGGAGGAAATTGATCTGAGGACGGGCTTTGACGAGGTCGTCGATCGAATATTCCGAAAGCACGCCGAAGAAGGCGTTCAACGCCTTGCGAAGCGCCGAGTTCAAGCCACAGCTGTCGACCAGCGGGCATTCGACCATGCCGTCGTCTTCGAAGCATTCGGCCATGGCGAAACTATCTTCCGTGACCCGCACGACATCGAAGAGCGTGATCTCGGGCGCCGGCTTGCCCAAACGCACGCCGCCGTTACGGCCGCGCACGGTTTCGACCAGACCCGCCTTGTTCAGCGGCTGCAGGATCTTGAAAAGAAAGAGTTCGGAAACGCCGTAGGCCTTGGCAATTTCCGGAATCCGGCTCAGCTGCCCTTCGTTGGCAGCACAATACATCAACATGCGAACCGCATAGTTGGTCTGCTTCGTCAACCGCATGCCGATCTCCTGACTCGTGCCTGTTCAGACGTATATAGGCGGTTTGGCAGTTTTGAACAATTCCAAAATATGAAATTCGCATTCAGCTTATGAGGCCATTTGCCGCGACATCAATCCTGCTCCGCGATCGTCTGGTTATAGTCCAAAATGGCCTGCCAACGCTCAAATGAAACGGGGGCCGAAGGCCCCCGCATTGTAGTTCGAACTGTCGCGCAGATCACTTCATGGTCGGCATGACGAATTCGGCGCCGCTCTTGATGCCGGAGGGCCAGCGCGCGGTGACCGTCTTTGTCTTCGTCCAGAACTTGATCGAATCCGTGCCGTGCTGGTTGAGGTCGCCGAAGCTTGAGGCCTTCCAGCCGCCGAAGGAGTGGTAGGCGAGCGGAACCGGGATCGGAACGTTGATGCCGATCATGCCGATATTGATGCGCGAGGCAAAATCGCGGGCGGCGTCGCCGTCGCGGGTGTAGATCGCAACACCGTTGCCATATTCGTGCTTCATCGGCAGCGACAGCGCTTCCTCATAGTTTTGGGCGCGAACGACGGAAAGAACAGGCCCGAAGATCTCGGTCTTGTAGATGTCCATCTCAGGCGTGACGTGATCGAACAGGCAGCCGCCGACGAAATAACCGTCTTCATAGCCCTGGAGCTTGAAGTCGCGGCCATCGACCACGAGCTTGGCGCCTTCCTCGACGCCACGGTCGATGAGGCCGCGAACGCGGTTATAGGCTTCCTTTGTGACGAGCGGGCCCATGTCGGCCTTGTCGTCGGTATAGGGGCCGATGCGCAGCGATTCGATCTTCGGCGTCAGCTTCTCGACGAGGCGGTTGGCGGTTTCTTCGCCGACTGGAACGGCAACCGAGATCGCCATGCAGCGCTCGCCGGCCGAACCATAGCCTGCGCCCATCAGCGCGTTGACGGCCTGATCCATATCGGCATCCGGCATGATGATCATGTGGTTCTTGGCGCCGCCGAAGCACTGGGCACGCTTGCCGTTCATGGCTGCCGTGCCGTAGACGTAGCGGGCGATCGGCGTGGAGCCGACGAAGGAAACGGCGCCGATATCGGGATCGGTGAGGATCGCGTCGACGGCACCCTTGTCGCCGTTGACGACGTTGAGGATGCCGGCCGGCAGACCGGCTTCGATCATCAGTTCGGCAAGACGGATCGGCAGGGAGGGATCGCGCTCGGAGGGCTTCAGGATGAAGGCATTGCCGCAGGCGATCGCCGGCGCGAACATCCACATCGGAATCATGCCGGGGAAATTGAAAGGCGTGATGCCGGCGCCAATGCCGACCGGCTGGCGGATCGAATACATGTCGATCGCCGGACCCGCGCCCTCGGTGAATTCGCCCTTGGCGAGATGCGGGATGCCGCATACGAATTCGCAGACTTCGAGGCCACGAACGACGTCGCCCTTGGCATCCTCGATCGTCTTGCCGTGTTCTTTCGAAATCAACTCGGCAAGTTCGTCCATATGCTTGTTCAGGAGCTCGACAAACTTGAAGAATACGCGAGCGCGGCGCTGCGGGTTGGTGGCAGCCCATTTCGGCTGCGCGGCCTTGGCGTTCTCGACGGCGGCGCGAAGCTCCTCGACACTGGCGAGGGCGACGGTCGCCTGCACTTCGCCGGTCGCCGGATTGTAGACGTTGCTGACGCGGCCGCTGGTGCCGGCGACCTGCTTGCCGCCGATGAAATGTCCGATCTCACGCATGGATGTTCCTCCTGTTTGGATGGCTACAATCGCACTTCAATTTGCACAAATCAACGCCGTGATATAAGCAACCGTTGTGCATGTTTTATAGTTTCGATGCAGGCGCTGCTGCTCCCAAACTTGGCGCGGCATGCGAACAAGTCAAATTCAGGAGGGTCGATCGATGAGCCAAAATCCGGTCGTGCGAATGGCGGAGCTGGAGATCGCCGTCGAGAGGCTCGACGCCTATCGAGCATTGCTTACGGAGGAGATCGAGGCTTCGGTCGCGCGGGAAGAGGGTGTCCTTTCGCTCAGCGCTGTTTCCATCCGAGGGGTTCCAAACCGCGTTCGTATTCTCGAAGTGTACGCCGACCAAAAGGCCTATGAGGCGCATCTGCAGACACCGCATTTCCTCACATACAAGAAGGAGACGGCCGGCATGGTGACGTCGCTGACGCTTATCGAGGTCGATCCGATTGCAATGCGGGCCAAGTGATGAACTGGGATGACGTTCGCATTTTCCTGGCCGTCGCCCGCACCGGACAGATCCTTGCCGCTTCGAAACGCCTGGGGCTTAACCACGCCACGCTTTCGCGCCGGCTGACGTCGCTCGAAGCGGCGCTGAAGACGCGGCTCTTCGTGCGCCGCACGAATGGCTGTGAGCTGACGGCGGAAGGCGGCATCTTCCTCAATGCCGCCGAGCGGATGGAAACCGAAATGCTCGCGGCGCAGGCCAATCTCGGCCACACCGACACGGCGATCGCCGGGACGGTGCGCGTCGGCGCGCCCGATGGTTTCGGCGTCTCCTTTCTTGCACCGCGCATGGGCAGGCTGATCGAGCGCCACCCAGCGCTGAAGATCCAGCTTGTGCCGGTGCCGCGCTCCTTCTCGCTGTCGCAGCGTGAGGCCGATATCGCCATCACGCTGGAACGTCCCGAACAGGGCCGGCTCGTCTCCTCCAAGCTGACGGACTATACACTTGGCCTCTATGCCTCACGCGACTACCTCGGCTCAAACGGAAGACCCGGCGATGTGGAGGCACTGAAGGCGCATCCGCGCATCGGCTATGTCGAGGATCTGATCTTCACCGCCTCGCTGAATTTCTCCGGCGAGGTAATGCGCAGCTGGGACGCCGGCTTCGAAATTTCGACGGCGATCGGCCAGACGGAGGCGGTGCGATCAGGCGCCGGCATCGGCATCCTGCATGATTATATCGCGCGGCAATATCCGGAACTCGAGCGCATCCTGCCTGACATTTCGATCCGGCGCGCCTATTGGACGACCTATCACGAAACGGCTCGCGACCTCGTGCGCGTCCGCAGCGTCGTCGATTTCCTGCAGGAACTCGTCGGCGCCGAGCGGCACATCTTCCTTTAAGTCGCCGAAACGTGCTTGGCCGGCTCGTCGTTTTCATCGGGATTGGGGACCGGCGCTTCATCGGGAAGTCGGTCCGGCTCCGGCTCGGTGATCGGCGGCACCGGCTTCCAGCCGGGTGCCGGCATTGGCGGCTGATCGGGAATGGGTTCGTTGGGCACGGACATGACCGCCTCCCTTTATGTTTGCGATGTTCGTCGGGGCTATTTATCCGACTTCAGCGTCTCGGCAGCGCGCATCGGCATGCTGTCGATGATGGCGAAGAGCTCGCCATTGGTGATCGGCTCGCTGACCTTGAGCTTGACGGTGCAGTCCTTTCCGACAAGGAAGGCGGCGAATTCACCCGTCTCCGGCGCATCGAGATCGCGGCGGATCATTTCGCCGTCGAGGCCATCGGCAGCGCCGAAAAGCGCCCGCACCTTGCCGCCCGAGACCTTCAGCACCACCATATCGCGCTCATCGAGCGCGCTGCGGTCGGCCAGCAGCTGGTTTTCCTGGCGCGCCGCGCGGGCATTATCCCTGTCGGCGAAAAGAATGAAGACACGGTTCTTCCACTGGAAGGCGGCCAGGCTTTCGATTGGCGAATAGGCACTGTTCATCTCGTCAATCTTGGTCGCGGCGTAGAGAAGCGTTTTCGACATGCGTATTCTCCCGTCACCTTGGAGAACGGTCCGAGATGGCACGGGTTCCATCCAGACGACGGGGTTCTAATTTTTATTCTGATGGCGGGGCGGTGTTACGGCTGAGTGGGATTTTGAACCTCGTCGAGTTTCTTGAGCGGCCCCAGGCTAAGCTGCGGTGACAATAAGTTTCGGAGGAGTAGATCAGTTCAACACTGCCTCTTGGAGGTCAGGCAGTAACATCCATGCTGTAGTGGATGCCCTCGGGCTGCCAGTTCGTTACCATCTCGGCCCGGGAAAGCAGAACGATATGGGTCTGGTCTGCGATCTCGTTTGGAGACTACCAGCAAAACAGGTGCTCGCCGATCGCGCTCACGATGCCGACAGCATGCATCACATCCTCCTTCACCTGGGTGGTGAACCGCTCATTCCTCCGCGACGCCGCTGTAAGCATCAGCATCGCTTGCAAGCAGCGCTGGGGCGTCGAGAGTTTCTCCGCCAAGCTCAAACAATGGCGTCGCCTCGCCATACGCTATGACAAACTCGCAACCAATTTTATCGGCTTCGTCTAGCCGGCTCATGCCTCATGCTTTGGCTCGAATTAATGACATTTCAGCCTGACGCATCCAAAGTCCAATCGGTGCCGCCGCATCTAGACCTTCGAACCCCTGTCTGCTCTTATGCTTTAACAACATAATTTGGAGGCACAGTTGGCTAGCAATCTGTGGGATACTGAGCATGACATCATCTCCGGCGCGAATTCGTTGGCTTCGATAAACACTTTGCATTTGTTGATGGATAAAGGTGCCTTATCTCGCGGGAAGACGCCGCCGGCGTTCTCACTAAGACTGCTAATCAGGTTCGCGAAGGTTGCGAGGATGGGCCAGATTCGGAACTAGGCGAACAAGTAGCGCGGAGATTTGAGGCAATGGCTGCTTGGTGTTTAAGTTATAACCCGAGCAGGTAAATTGCGGAGAAGGTACTGCCGAATCCGATCACGCAATCTAACGGTTTCCGCAAAATGTGTACGGCGCATAGTCGACGCATTCGCCTCTTCTGGCTACAAGCTGATGCATGAACGATTCAAACGAACAGCACAAAAAAGACGACCGGCCAGCTAAGCCGCCGCTTCCTAACGGCGAGAAATTTTTCGATCCCTGGGAAGACGAATTTCGACGAGCATACAAGTCGGACGACAAGACGTTCGAGTATTGAAGCGAAAAGGCGTGCAGGACCCCGTCACGGCCTTGCTACGGCAAGGACGCGCGGATCTGTAATTCAAATCCCCGGGCGATCTCACATCATCGCGGTGCGGCCATCGACGAGTTCAATTCTCGGCGTTAGGGGGTCCTGGCCCGCATTGAAAACAGGACTGGCCTAAATTCACCGTCAGGCTGGCTTTTTGACTCGCCGATCCTTCGCTCGCATTACCAGCCTCAACTTTTCCTGTATTGAAGCGGATGCCCGGCGCAGTGTGGGCGGTCGGCCGAGTTTTACATGCTAGCCAAGGCCGTAAGTGAACAACATCTCGCCGTACTAGTCTAAAACGCGATGCCGAAAATCTGAGCGAGCCCATCATTCCTGGGTGCTAGCTTGCCCCTGCGGCAATGGCCGTCCAGTGAGAGGCTCAGAGATCGATGCCGCGGCCGCGATTGACGCCTCGCTGACGCCGTTCCGCGAGGATCTGCTGACTGCTTTGCGCGCGGACTGCCTGCTGCAGGACCTTCAGCCTCTCCTGCATCGCGACGAAGGCATGGCGCTGCGCCGCTGGCACTTGGTTGATGAGATCCTTGTCGCCGCGGATGATGGCGTTGCGCCCGAAGCGCTGGTCGAGCGCCTTGCTGATGTCATCGAACTCCCGTCGGATATTCGCGTCGAGAGGCGCCGCCGAAACACTCGGCTTTCGCCCATTCTTCCTCGCCTCCTCTGCCATTCGTGTGAGCGCCTCTTCCGCCACCTTCGACAGGCCCGGAATAGCAACCGCCATACGCTCCCGCTCTGCCTTGATGGCCTGTCGTTCTGCATCGAAGATATTGGCATAGGCGCTCCCGAGAGAACGCAGCCGCGCGGCTGCCTCGGGCACGGCCTGCACCGCATCTTTGCGCTCCCGCCCGGAAGCCAGCATCTTGTCCATCAGACGATCCGAACCGCGCAACGCGCCATAAGCAGCCGGATCATTGGTCACAGCGGCAGCGATGCGCTCGGCAGCAAAGCCTTTGGCAAGCAGTTCCTCGATCTCGCCGACGGCTCCTGCCGGATCGCGCCAGATCGTCCTTGCCGTGTTGGCCAGTGCCGCACGCTGCTGACGGTAAAGAGGAGCGGAGAGAGTTCGCGATCGCGCCTCATCGTCGATCGGTATCTTGAACTCGGTGACAGCGGCAAGCATGGGCACAACAGTCACATTCTCCTTTCCTCCCCCCTTGTCTTGCTCCGGGTCCGGAACGGCACTGGCCGCCGCGACGACCTTCGAGCGGTCCTGACGTTCGGCCAGATGCTGCGCCTCGGCAAAACGCTTGACGGCTTCGAACAGGTGGATCAGCTTCTCGCGCTCGCCGGCCATCAGAGCTTCCGGCATGCGCTCGGCGATGTTGCGCTCGGCGACCGCATCCGCCTTTGCGGTGAAGGCACTCCAGCCGAAGCGCGCAGACAGCGCCTCGCTGACCGCCTTGATCTCCTGCACGACCGTGCGGTCCTTCGCGGCAAGGGCAAAGGCGGTCTTATAAGCATCGTCCCCGCCCCTGTTGCGCACCGCCTCGATCTCCATGAGACGCGCCATGGCGCCTTCGGAGAGCGCCGGGACCGACAATGACATATGTGCGCGCCGCGCCTGCTCATTGATCTCGAACCGTTCGGCGCTCCGGCGGAACTCGCTCGCATGGGCGCGGGCCAAGGGAA
>NZ_JACHYV010000047.1:0-22916 GCF_014193135.1 Rhizobium sp. BK049 | reverse complement strand
CCAGGCTCGCCATTAGCTGGCGCCGCTCCATACTGTCCGCCTGGTGGAACAGCGTCTCCTGGATACGCTCGGCCGGATGCAGGTCCAGGCACACCACGCCGGCTTTCTTGTAGCGGTAGCCCTCGCGCCAGATCTGGCGCACGCCATGCAACGCACCCCGGATCAGACGGCTGGTGTCGGCCGTGGCGATCGGCAGATGCACCGTATGCTGCCCGGAATACTGCGGCTCGTCCTCGCGAAAGCGGTTGGTGATGAGGAACACCTGCAGGGCAGGGGTGACCAGGTTCTGTCGGCGCATCTTTTCGGCCGCCCGACTGATGTAGGTCGCCACCGCTTCCTCCATCTCGTCGAGGGTTTCCACCGGCCGGCCGAACGACCGCGACGCCATGATGGTCTGGCGGGCGGCCACGGCATCCTCCAGCTGCAGACAGGCCTGGCCGCGCAGCTCCAGCACCATGCGCTCCATGACGACGCTGAACTGGCTGCGGATCCATTTCGGGTCCGCATCGCGCAGCTGCAGCGGCGTGGTGATGCCGAGTGCCTGCAGGCGCGTCTCCATGCGCCCTGCCAGGCCCCATAGATCCGTTAGCTCGAGCGTGCCGAGCGCAGCGGTCTGCTCGGCTTCACCCATCAACGCCAGCACGCCGCCGCATTCCGGTGTCTTCTTGGCGATGCGGTTTGCGACCTTCGCCAGGGTCTTGCTGGGCGCAATCCCGACCGATACGGGGATGCCCGTCCACTGCAGCACGGCTGCGCGGGCGTCGCGCATGTGCGCCACCATCCGCGTCTCCAAGCCGCCCAGGCCCAGGAACGCCTCGTCGATCGAATAGATCTCGATCTCGGGCGCCTGTTCGCCCAGGATCTTCATCACCCGGGCCGACATATCGCCGTAGAGGCTGTAATTGCTGGAGCGGACGATGACGCCTTGTTTCGCGAAGGTGTCGCGGTTCAGATGCCAGGGCGCGCCCATGGCGATGCCCAGGGCCTTGGCCTCATTGGAGCGGGCAATCACACAGCCGTCGTTGTTCGACAGCACCACCACCGGCTTGCCGCGCAGGGTCGGCTGAAAGACACGTTCGCAGGATGCGTAGAAGTTATTGCAATCGACCAGGGCGATCGGCGCGCTCATGGCTAGAACATACGGATCGAGCGGGTGATGACGCCCCACACCTCAAACTCACAGCCGGCGCCGATGACGATATCGGGATAGGCGGGGTTTTCCGGATGCAGGATCACGCCGCCCTTATGCACCTGGTAACGCTTGATGGTGAACTCGCCATCGACCAGGGCCAGCACAATGCAGCCAGGCACCGCGTCGCGGGCGCGGTTTACCACGGCGATGTCACCGGCATAGATGCCAGCCAGGATCATGCTGTCGCCCGCCACGCGCACTGCGAAGGTCGCGGCCGGGTTCTCGATGATCAGCTCATTGAAATCCAGCGGGCGATCCAGATAGTCATCGGCCGGGGAGGGGAAGCCGCAGGCGGCCGTGGCGCCGACCAGCGGCACGGTCCGGGGCAGTCCCGCCTCGACGTCCAGAAACGCGTTGACGTCGCCGGCACGGATCCCCCGATGGGCCAGGCGTTTCGCCAGGTCCGCCACCGGAACAGGCAGGCGCACGACCTTAGTTTCCATGCCACGCGGCCGGCCTGCGTTACGTCGCCGCCCTCCATGTTCCCGCAGCATCGTCATTCCAAAGCTCCTTCTTGAATTCTGTTACAAGAATTACACAGGAACGAATCGGCGGCCAGCGCCTTCCGCGGGTTTTTCACCACAACCATCCGGCCTCATTGTTTTAGCAGCGATAATTCTTGCGAGTTCCGCACTTAACGGTGCTGCGGCGGCCGCAGAATGACGTGCGCGGAAGCAGTGCTTTGCGAACATTCGGAAAGCCGGCCAGGCTTCCTTTTGAAGTCAACGGAGAACTTACGAAATGAATAAGCTTGAGCTGGTAATCTTCAACATGCGGATCGAAGGCGTCGGCTTTTACGGACAAACCTTGGCCGCCTTAATCGGGCTCCTGCTGATCGGCCTAATCTTCTGGCGGCGCGTATGAGCGTAGTGGCTTTGGTGGAGAGGCGGGTTGACGCGCCAGGCGGTGGCCTAGACTGGTTGAGGTCAGGTCAGAAGGGCCTGGCCGTGCCCGCAGGGCAACCAGACGCCGCCGGGCGCGTCACCGAGGCGCGGGGCCACACGTCTATGCGTGAGCGCCGGCCGCGTCAGCGGGAAAGTGGGACAGGCGGCCCACTTTCAGGTGCGGAGCATCGACGTGGGGAAGGTGAGGGCAACCTGCCGACCTGGCACAGCTTGGCCGTTATCGTGCGCGTTGTGGACCCGCGCTGGCCTTGCTTTTTCGGCGAGCAGGTTCAGATGCTTTGGCGATCACCGGTGCCACCATCTTTTCATACAGCTCAAACAGGTGCTCAGCACGGTCGCGGTCCCCATCAAACTTCTTTGCGCGATAAAGCTTATCGACAGCTTTATCCAAAGCACGATGGGCCTTTTTGAGTTCTGGCGGCATCAAATCAGGATCGTAGAGTTGGGCCAGAGAAGACCCCGAATGTTTGTCCCGCTCAGTTAAAATATCGCCTACAAGGGGCTCAAGCTTCAGCAATGCCGCCGCGCCGACGGGGGGCATTGGAAACGCGTTGTAATTGATCCCGATGCTATATTGATAGCGGCTTTCGAGCCGGCCCCCGACGCACCGTGTCCACGCCATGTGCATCGCGGACATCAGGATTCCAAACTGCCAGTGCGCCGCGTCCGGCAGAATCCGCACCTTGTTGCTCGGAATTATCGGAGGTTCAAGCCAGGCGATCGGGATATATTCGCGTCGCTCCGAGCTTACTTCGGGGACCACCATGAACGCCGACTTGGGCACCACGGTCACGTGGAAACTTCGCGGGGTGTCAGCTAGCGCCTTGGATGATATCCCCGGTTCTTTAACATCGTCTTCCCCTTTGCCTTTCGGCGGAAGCTTCCCTAGGCGATAGTCCCGGACGTTTGCAATCGCAGCCTTTATGAGCGGCAGCTTATCGATCGCGGCAGGAGTGGCCTCTCCCAGATAAAGGATAAAGCGCTCGGTTCCGTGCAGAAACTCGCGACTTCCCACGAAGGGGTGGATGAAGCTTTCTGCCTTCGGCTCGCTTTTCAGAAGCTCAGCTTTCTCATCTGCCGAGAGGATGTAATAGCCGCCATCAATCGGTTTTGAGCCAATCACAATCTTTGGCAGGCCGTTCATAGGGCGGCTGGTTTCGCGGACCACCAAGTGAGGATTCGAGAGCCCACCCGCGTCGAACAAATAGGGCGAGATTACCGTATGCAGGCTTTCCGCCGGCTCTCCATGAATGTCGATATAGGAGAACAGGCGCCGTTCTTTCGGGGCATCTGCCTTGTTGACCAAGCCTACAATAACGACATGGACGTGAGCTTGCCCCCGCGCGTCCGACCCCCACGCGAATGTTCGATGTGCGAAGGAGATCTCAAGCTTGCACTGATCGAGTACCAGGGGCCAAAGCTGAGCAACCTGTTCGCCTTGCGTGATGGAGTTCGTTGACACGAAACCGATACGCGCCTTTGTGCCCTTGATATAGTTGGCGGCCTTGATGAACCAGGCCGCGACGTAATCCAGCGTTCCGCCGGATCTGCCGAGCTTTGCGATGTCTCTCACCTGCTCTCGCTGCTTCGGCTTCTGATACTTTGCTCCGATAAAGGGCGGGTTTCCCAGAACATAGGAGCATTCTGCAGCCGGTAACAGGCTTTCCCAATCCTCTTCCAGCGCGTCGCCGAAGAGGATATGCGGAGACTTCTTGAGCGGAATTCGGACATACGTTTGACCAAATTCGAGGCTCAAGCGGCTGTTCATGATGTGGTCCATCATCCACATCGCGGTCTCGGCGATTTTCGCAGGGAATTCCCCCACTTCGATGCCATAGAATTGGTCAACATTGACCACCGAGAGCTCGGCTGCATCCAGCTCCTGCTGACCGCCCGGTGCCTGGTAAGCGCGAAGCTCTCTGATCAGCTCGATCTCAAGAGTTCGCAGCTCTCGATAGGCAATGATTAGGAAGTTACCGCATCCGCATGCCGGGTCGAAGATCCGGAGCTCTTTCAGCTGCTTCTGAAACGCCAGCAGCTCGCCACGGCGGCGGTTATCCTTGCGCGCCTTTATCCGCGCAAAGTCACTGCGTAACTGATCCAGGAACAAGGGCTGAATGACTTTAAGGATGTTCTTCTCGGTCGTGTAGTGCGCCCCTGCGGCGCGCCGCTCCTTCTTGTTCATAACGGATTGGAACAGGGAGCCGAAGATGGCCGGTGAAATTCCGGACCAATCAAAGCGGCATGCTTCCAGCAGGCGTTTCCTCATGTCGCGGTCGAAAGACGGAATGAGGAGCCCCCCGGAAAACAAGGCGCCGTTGACATAAGGAAACTTCGCCAGGTCGACGTCGAGATTCTTGGCTCGTTTGTCTTCTGGCGTATCAAGCACCTGGAAAAGCTGAGCTAACCAGCCTCCCAAGTCCGAACCATCTTCATTCGTTCGCGTCTCCAGGAAGTCGAGAAACAAATCGCGCGTTTCGAAGATACCCGTGTCGTCAGCAAAAAGGCAGAATACGATCCGGACAAGGAATTGTTCGAGGTCATGGCCTACATAACCCGCATCTTCGAGTGCATCGTGCAGCTTCCCGACGAGTTCCGAGGCCTTGATGTTGACAGGATCCTGGTCTTTAAAAGTCCGCTTTTGTAGCCCGAGAATGAAGCCCAGCTTTTCGACGTGTTTGGGCAGGTCCTTGAGAGCGAACTTCGTCTCTTCGTCTTCCTCCAGATCGTAAAGCTCGAAAGTCTGGAAATCACTCAAAAGGATGTACCGAGGTAACTCGGCATCCTTCAGGCCTGGAAAATAATTCAGAGCCTGCTGCTTAGCCTTCTTCAGGTCAATGCCGGCGCTCTTCTGCTCCACCAGAAGGACACCCTTCCAAAAAAGATCAATGAATCCGCGCTTGTTGCCAAGGTTTTTGACCGGCTCTTCAAACGATGCCACTCGCCGCACCGGCACTCCGAAAACCTCAAAAAAGTCTCGGTAAAATAGCTGGGTCTGACCTTTCTCATAGCCTTCGCCTGCCCATTCCTGGGCGAATACGCCGGCCCTTGACCGGATCTCATTCCAAGATAAACGCACGTGTAGAATCTCGTGTTTTGGTTCCTTGGGCTCCTTTACCTCACAATTACGACGCTTCGTCTAGGTGCAATTTATAATTGCTAAGAAACGAAACTAAATGAGAATCCGCTCGATCTCGTCCAGGCTGACGTCATCGCTACGGCGATCATAGAGCTGGGTCGTGCGGGTCGATGAATGGTTGGCGATATTGGCCGCCTTCTCCAGCGTGCCGCCGTTTTTCAGGTAAGCGGTGATTCCCGTGGCGCGAAAGGTGTGGTTGCACACCGCTGTGCTGATACCGGCGGCGATCGCGCGGCGCTGGATCATGGCATGGGCGTCTTGCTGAGGGAGTGGCGTGCCGGACAAGCGCCCCGTGCCGCGCTTGATTGTCTGGAACAACGGCGCGCGCGGATCCTCCTTGAGTCCCGCTGCTTCGATATAGTCATCGAGGTAGGATTCGAGGGTATGATGGCATGGCAGCTCGACCTGCTTGCCACCCTTCTCGTGCAGCCGCACCCACAAGCGCCGGTTCTGCGGGTAGACGTCGCGCACAGCCATGCCGCTCGCGGCGCCGATCCGCGCAAAGGTGTAGGTCATGAGGCCGATCAGGGCGCGATCGCGCTTACCGATCAGTGTGTCGGTCGGAATGCTGTCGAGCAGCTGACGGGCTTCCTCAGGAGACAGCACCGGGGTCTTGCCCCGTTTGCGGGAATGCTTTGGGCCGCGCACCGAATGCGCCGGGTTAGCGTCCATGACCTGGCCGATCACCAACCAGTCGAACAGATGGCGCACTGCCGCCAGGCGCTGCTTCACCGTCGGCGCCGCATGGGCGCCGGTCAGCTCTTCAATCCAGCCAGAGACGTGGATCGGCGTGATCGCGTTCAGCGATCGGGCGCCGCGCTGCTCGCACCAGCCCAGGAACTCGACGGCCGCCTTGGCATAGGAGCGACGCGTGTTGACGTTCCGGATCTGCGCGGTGAAAAATTCCAGAAACTTCGATTGGGCTTTAGCGCCACCCGCAAGAAGCGCGACCGGCATGGGACCGGTCACGGTAATTTGGTTATTGCTCATCTGCAGAACGATCGTCTTCTGCTTTAAGCTTCTCCTTCAAGACGAAGCCAATCCGGCGCGGCTCTGCCAGCGGTTTGACCGCAACCAGGAGAACGCTTAGCTGCGACATATGCTGCATCAGCTCAACAGGATTACCGTCAGCATTCTTGCCATAGAATTTAATGATATCGGGTCCCCAATAGCCCACATCGTCGATATGAATGATCTCGCTGGAAGCGAAGCTGACCAAGCGCGCGCCGATTTCCAACGCCGGATCCAGCTTCTCTTCAAAATCGATGATTGATCGAACTACCCGCTCATACATCCATGAAGCAGGATTTAACTCGTGCTGTGATTTTCCCAGCAAGCTGGCCGGTGAAAGCGAAGGGCCATTGATTAGCTTATTTATGTCCACGCGCACACTCCTCCTATCTGTGATAAAGGACATTATCACAGATAGGACGCGCCGCAAGATTGTAGTTGTCGAGCAGCTCGCCGGCGCCGCGCAGTTGGACTTATAGCCGGGCGAAAAGATCCACGACCTTCGCTCGGATCTCTTTCTCAAGAGCTTCATTAACCCTTGCCCGATCTTCCGGTGATCTAGCGTTCTTCATTTTCGCGGCCCGATAAAGCTCGTGGCACATCGCGACCCCTGAGACGTAGGTGTAATTCCGTACTTTGTCGTAGACATTGATCACGCCGGTCAAAATGTCTTTGGTGGGGTTTACCCCCTTCGTGATGGTCAGGAACATCTGGATGTATTCAGAGGCTGAATGCATGATCAGGTAATCGCCCTGCAGAAAGACAAACCCCTCCGCTGTGACGCGTTTCTGCCCCTCGGTGAAGGCATTGATGATGAACAACGGAAAATTGGAATCCTCAATTTTGATGTGAAGCGCATCGAATTTCAGCGCCTCCGGGCGGATATTGTGGAGAATTTCGTAGGCGCCCTCGTAGTCCTGCAGCGTCTGCTGAGTGCCCTCCTTAAGGTTCATCTGCGAGAGGGTGTAGCGATAATAGTCCGTGTGCGACATGGGCACGGATTCGGACAGCGCTGATAGCGCCTGATCTAATATGTTTGTGGAAGCAAGCGTAGATGACTCGATCTTTTCGGGGTCAGCCAGCCAATTCCGAAGCGTTCGATCCTTGATCCCGATAGAGGCGAGGATTCGATAAACGACCTTGGTGCCGCGAGCATCGATGTGCGACTGAATAGCCGCAAGTTTTTCCCGGCGATCGCCGATTGAACGCTTAAGAATTTCCCGAGCCATGCGAGTGCCTTTGCCAAAATCCGGCAATAATTCCAAGATCTGGCAGAGAAATACAAGAGCACGGCAATAATGATTTTTAGTCGGATATAGCGGTCATTCCGTGGCAAGAATTCCGACATAAGCCATTGAATAAACTAATTTTCTCGCAATTTCTTGTCGCTTTTTAGTCTTGACCGTGACCTAAATTGGGATAAGCTTTAAATGCAAGAAAGGGAAGGACGGCAATCCTTCCCCTCTCGCAGTCACCAGTAAAACGGGTGATTGATGTTTCCGAGACTAAGTTGATAGCTCTCTCGGTCTGTATAGTATACGCCCGAAATCTCGGTAGCGTCAACACCCTCTGATTGTATTCGCAATCCAGCGTTGCATTGGAGGATGAGATGAACGCTCATATCAGCCTGCCTGACCGGCAGGCCGGAATTCTCGATCGCGCCCTTCTCAAGGGACTCAGCCTTTTGCAGATTGGCGTGGGTCGCGGCATCATGTTCACTGAGCTGATGGCCAGCTCTGGCCTGAAGATGTTCACGGCGATCGACCCTGACGTCGTATCTCCGGAAAATGTGGGGCAATCGGGTCATGTGGCTTACGAAGTCGGCCAGACAAAGGTCGGCGTTGCTTGCAACCGGGTCCGCCACATCGATGGTACGATCCAGACTCGCGCCTTTTTCGGGCGTGCGGAGCACCTTCCCAATATCGAAGAGCTTATGCTGCAGGCCGACTTGATCAAGGTCGGTACGGACAGCCCTGACGCCCAGTTCGCGCTCGCCGACATGGCCCAGCGCCTCGGCGTGCCTGCGCTCGCGTGTGGAACGATGGGCGATAATTCGCAGTGGTATGCCGCACTCCTCAAACGGGGAGGTCCTTCCTTGGCCGAACTGTTGCCCGAAGCCTGGGAAGGCCTGCAGGCAGGTCGCAAGCCGCCCGCCTTCTTCAGGAGTTGCCGCTTGAATGCGGACTCTCTCAACATCCAGGTCGCGCGCCTCGCACTCGGTCTGATCCATTTCCAGGCTGGTTCGTCACTTCCGATTGCCGAAATAGGTGCCGCCTTCACGCGGATGCCCTTGGTCATCGGTTCGAACGGGTGGCACGAGCCATCCGGCTTTCTGACGCCCGCCTGCTTCCTTTCCGGACCGCCGGAATAACCATCACGGCCGCCGCCGTGTGCAGGCATGTGGCTCCGCCATGTCTGCCGTCCCTAAGGAGCCTAATGACAGGGAGAATACCGATGAAAAACGTCGTCGAAACCAAGCCCACCACCACCTGGCGCCCGTCGCCGATCGGCTACGAAACCTTCCACGCGAAGTAAGACGTGCCGCCCCGCAGCTCCGACCGGCAGGCTTCCTGCCGGTCGCCACCCAAGGGAGATCATCGATGAGTGACAACTTTTTCAATCGAGATGGCTCGATCAATTTCGCAGCGATCTGCGCCAGCTTCCCGGAGCATGGTGAGGGTGAGATCACACACCGCACTGTCGCCGGGCACCATTTTCGCTTTCAGCTCAAGCGGAACAGCAACGGCACTTATGATGCGGTCATCCGCGATCAGCCGCCTTACGGTGGCCGCCCCGAAGGCCCCCACGAAACGCATCGCCTGCCGGGACCTGATGGCTTTGCCAAGGTCTGCTTTCTGAAGCCCGCACGGGATCTGCAGACGGCGATCGCGGTCACCCTGTGGTGGGCGAAACTCACGTCCGATTACATCCGCACCGGTGCGGCTTGGAAGTGAGGTCGGTCATGGATTTCCGCCTCGAATATATCCCCCCCACGGCGCCCGCCTTGAAACCTCAGGTGCGCTTTGCGCCTGGTTTGTTTGAAAAAATGCGCTTCTCGGTCGGCGCCATGCCTCCCGAAACCTACGCGATCCTCTCCGGATCGCTAAGCGATCCGTTGCGCGTTTTGGATTTTCATCCGATGGCGCCTCCGGATGACGCACGCGGCATCTACCGGAACAGCATGGGCACGGTGATGCTCGATGCCAAGCGCATCGAGTATTATGCCAATACCTGCCTGTACCCCTTCGACCGCGAAATTCTCGGAATTGCTCATTCCCATCCGGGCGACATGAACAGTCTCTCCAATGGGCTTCCTGGCAGCGGGCAGGGTGACATTCCTTCGATGCGGGCTCAGCTCGAACGGGCAGCACGCTATGGCACACCCTGGCACAATTTCATTGCACCGATCATCACGAGGCCCGGCCCGGATCCTGTGGTCACGACCTGGATCGTGCGCCTAGATACGCCTCATCCGATCCTCGCTGAGACGATTTGGGAGAAGGAAGAGCCAGCACCAGAACCTTCGCTCGATAGCGAACTCGTCGACCTGCTCCTGGCGCGGCCGGATCTGGTCAATGAGCTGCTGCGCCGTGACAGGCTGATCAACAGTCCGCTGCGCATTCACCAGAAGCGCGCGCTGCGCCTGGTGCAACTGCTCCACGGCGCCCACAAGCGGAGATCCGGCCGATGATTGCCCTCGTCTTCGAATTGATCCAGCTCGCCGGCGCGATCGCAGCGATGGCGGTGATCACGATGCTGCTCATCGCGGGGCGCCTGTTGTTTGGCCTCCTGGTGCTGCTCTTCCGCGTCTGCCTCAAGCCCATGCGGCCACGAACCCCTCTCCGGAACAAGCCTTAGCTCTGTTCCCTGTTCGACGCGCCGCAGGCCGTCGAATTCGCCCGTAGGGCGTCGGGACGTTCCCCGTCCCGACGCTTTCAGAACCGCATCGCGCGCAGGAAGCGTCACCAATGGCCGTAACGAAGTGAAGGAGGGCGCTAGCCCTTGACGCTTTCGAGCACGGTGCATGGCGCTCTAGGCGTCGTAGACGCGGGGTCGCAGCAGCGACCGGATAAGAAGCTCGGATTTGGCCCGGGATTCCTGGACCACCGGATCATGCGGGAAGCGCGCAATCGCGATCTCCATGGCCCGGCTCATACCCTCGATATCCGGACTGAACGGCGCCGCTGGCCGCTCCTTCGTGAGCAGCCGCGTCAGCCAAGTGAAGATGTGTGTCATGCCTCAAGTTTGGGAGAGAATTGCAATGTCGGCAAATGATTTTTCATTGAGCAACCTCGCCCAGGCTGAGGGCGAGGTCCAAGCGGCCGCCCAGGTCGCCGCCGCGCGGGTCGAACGACTGCTGCGGCAGTCGTTCGAGAACAGCAACCATGCCGTCGCAAAGTATCAGGACCTGCTCAGAGCGCGTGGTCCCGACGCGGTGATCGGCATCCTTGAAGACCGGAAGGGCTGGGGCGATCGCGTCTATCACTTCGGCTTCCTAAAGCACGGTTTTTTCCAATTCGAAAAACAGCGCCAGGTGCGCCAAAGCCTGGCCGAGCTGCCCAAAGCGATCCAGGACCATGCCCAGCTGCTGACGCAGCTGCAGGATCTCAAGGCCGCGCGCCGCAACCTCGTTGATCGTGAGGATGCGCGCCGCTTTGAACGCCCCGACGATGATCCTGATCGCCCCTCACCGCGTGACCGCCCACGCCGCTGACCATCTGGACAGCACTGCCGTTGACGCCCCCTCAAACCTACGGGAACTTTGACCATGCAAATCATTTTGTTAGCGTGCCGTCTGCTCGTCTTCCTGACGTTCGGCGTGCTGCGGTTGCTTCTCGCACTCCTCCTGCTGATGGTACAGGCACCGCGCCGGTCCTCGACCACTTACGGCTCAGCCCGCTGGGCCACCTTCCGCGAACTTGTGTTCGGACGCGTCTGGGGCGGCGACGGCTTGATTGTCGGCCGTAAGTGGGGGCGCTTCTTGCGCTTCAACCGCGACGGCTATGTGCTGCTGTTCGCGCCAACGCGCAGCGGCAAAGGCGTCGGCGTCGTCGTGCCGAACCTGCTTGACTACAAGGGCAGCATCATCTGCAGCGATCCCAAAGGCGAAAACAGCACGATCACGCGGCGCCACCGGTCAACGCTCGGCCCCGCAGTGACGCTGAACGTCATCGACCCGCATTTGTCGGACAGCTTCAATCCGCTCGACATGGTGCGGATCGGCACCTTCCATGAGGCCGACGACGCCCTGGAGCTGGCCAAGCTCCTCGTCATTCCAGATAGCGCGTCAGGCGGCCACTGGGATAACCGCACCACGCAGTTGCTGCAGGGCCTCATCCTTTACACCTGCCTGCGCTACCGCGACGTTCCGGAACTGCGCAACCTTGCCAAGATCCGCAGCCTAGTTGCAACAGGGTTCAGCGGGATCTCCTCGGTGATCGCCGAAGACGCAAGGCACCTCGGCTCGACGACGCTGCGTGAATTCATGCAGGCCTTTCAGGAAATGGAAGCCAGCGAAGAGGCGCGATCAATCATGTCGAACGCGGACAAGGCGATGGCGATCTGGTCGGCCGATCGGCCGGCCGGCCTGGTCAGCATGGGCAGCGGGTTCAATTTCCGCGATTTCAATCGCCAGGTCATGACCTGCTACATCATCGTCGATGAAGAAAAGCTGCCAATCTACGCCGGCTTCCTCCGGGTGATGATGGGCTGTGCGCTGACCGCGATGACGCGGGCGAAGGACGAGGCCCCTCCGCGTCATCCGACCCTGCTCCTGCTCGATGAGGCGGCCGCCATGGGCCGGATCGAGCCCCTGGAGACGGGCGTCGGCTACCTGGCGAGCTACGCCCGCCTGATCCTGGTCTTCCAGGATCTCAACCAGCTACGGCGCACTTATCCGAAGGCGGATTCGATGATCGCCAACGCCAACTGCAAGGTGGCATTCGGCGTCAACGACGTCGCTAGCGCCAAAGACCTTGCCGACGCGATCGGCAAAACAACCGTCACCAATCGCGACGGGACCGAAGTAGGCCGCTACCTGCTGGACCCTGCCGAAATCACCCGTCTTTCGTCGAAGAAGTCCATCATCTTCTTTTCCGGCGCCGTGAAATTCCCGGTCCTGGCGCGCAAGGTCCGGTATTTCAAAGTGCGGCGGTGGCGCCGGCGCTGGGATCGCTGGCGTCGCCAGTCGGCCCAGATCATCCCCTTCGGGCGCCCGCCCAGCCGCACCGAAGCCGCCTAAAAGCGGCCTCTGCCGTTCATCTTCCCTAGATCCCGCAAGCGGAGAAGGTCGCGATGACGTTTTTGACGATGAGTGCGCACCTGCAGCAGCTCGGCGATCAGCCGCTCGATCTGCTGCAGCAAGTCCGAGCTGCGGGTCGCGTGGCGCTGGGCGATCTTCTGCCGGTGCTCCTGGCCCAGAGCGAGGCGCATGGGCACAGACGAAACACGCAGCGCCCGCATGTGCCGAAGGCGCAAGCGCACCGCCTGTCGCTCCAGCTTGTCAATGCGGCTGCGACTACGGCGCTCGTTCTCGGTCAGAATTTCCGCATTCCATTGTGTGCGGGTGCCGTGGTCGATGGAGCTGTAGACGACAGTGCGCACGCGGCCCTTTTCCACTTTGGCGGAGCGGAACTCTCCTGCCCCCGGCCGTGCCGTGCGATCCTGGCGCGGCCGGCTGACTGGCTGCAGCCCGCGACGCTCAGTGTTACGGGCTCGGCGCCCCATGTGGATCTCGGGGACACGATCAAATGCCATCGCGGCGGCGCGATCGCCAGCGTCGTGCGCCTCCTGGCGCTGGACATCGAGGCGGCGCGCATCGACGCGCTCGCGCCGGCCAGAGCGCTCCAGCGCCCGGTTCTGATGTTGGGCCCAGGCCTGGCGCCAGGCCTTGAGCATGTCGTCGGAATTCCATTCCCGGGTCTTCACCGCACGCAGACCGTGCGGCCCCGCCATCCGCATTGTCAGCATGATATGCGCGTGGAAATTTCGAGGATCGTCACCCTTCTCCGCTACCGGGTCATGCAGGGCAAAGTCAGCCACCATCCCCTTGGCCACGAACTGCTCCCGGACAAACGAGCGCACCAGATCCAGCCTTGCCTCGGCAGAAATCTCATGCGGCAAAGCCATGTTGATTTCCCGCGCGAGTTGCGCGTCTTTCCGCTTCTCCAGAACTTCGGCGTGGTTCCAGAGGCGTTCGCGGTCAGCCATCCATGGCGCCGCGCCGTCGGGGAGCATGATCTCGGCGTGAGCAATTCCGCGACGGCCGGCATAGTCATGGACCACGCCCTTGCGCTCGTCCTGCAGGCGTGCACCTGCCCGATAGGCAGCAGCCGCCACCGACGACTGTCCGGCGGACCGTTTCACGATCTGCATGCTGAAATGGTACGAGCTCACCACACCATCCAAGTCAGCCCGTCCCGGGCTCCTTTGCGGCGATGCGCCACGACCCCGTGGCCGCCGCGCACCTATGTCGTTTCACGATGTATAAGTGCGCTATTGCAGCTGTCAACCGGTCCCCCTGCCCTCTCTGTTGTTTGCAATCCACACGTTTCTCTCCATATCATGAGGTAATTTGCATGCCTTCGTCCTCCCATCCCGCCGTTGTGATTGGCGAAATTGCCGCAATCATCGCCATCGTCCTGCTTGGGTGTCTCGCTTATGACACCGTCGCCGGCGCTTTAGGATTTACGTCAGGAGCCTTTTGCATTGGGCTCGGCTATGCCTGTTCCGGAGCCTACGCGATCGGGGCAGTCTGCATCATGCTCGGCTTGATGATGTGGGCGATGACGCTCTTTCGCTCGCCGTCAGGAGTTGCCTTGATGGTCAGCGGCTTCCTGCTGGTAATCTTTCCGCCTCTGATCCCGCACTACCTGGGAGTGTCATGCTTTGCGGGTTAGCGCGATCGCTTCTTCGCGATATTTTCAAGTTCGGGAAACCTTGCGATCGGCATCATATCCCACTTCCCTTCGCTGGCGAGCTGTGCCTTCATTTCTACATGAAGGCGCAGCTTTACGGCCTGTATCCGGGCCTGCAACAACTCAAGCATCCGCGGGATGTGAGAATGAATCTGCTCCAGCCTAGCCCGTCCAAGGCCAATGGTAGTGAGGGTTGCCACGCCAATGCCAGTGACCTCGCCCTGACGTTGGAAGGCAGGTTCAGTCACGATAATTCCGATCGGATCGCACCGTTCGAACGCGTTCACCGAATGAGATACATGCCGGTTGCGCATTTCGACTAGAAACGTATGAAGCTCTGCGCCCTCTGCACTCCATACTCCAGCAAACTCCTCCGGCGCCAACTTCATCCGCACGCCCGTCATAAACGGTCGTGCGTAGGCGACAACTCCCGAGAGTACGAGAGATTTGATGAGGAGGTTTGGCTCGTCCGGAAAACCGAGTTGCGCGGCCGTAGTGAAACATTGCTGCGCAAATTCGAGATCCTCAACAATTAGATGTAGATCGCCAAATTCCTGCGCTGAGGCACACTTGCGGACGTCAATCGGCACAATATGGCTTCCAGCTTCGATCCGCTCGCTATCAAGAAACTCGAAGGTGAAACTAGGCTTCACTAAGATGCCAATGCGTTTCGTTTCCTGGTCGTCCATCCCCTGCCCTCAGATTGCAGACCGTATACCTAAAAATATCGTTGCGCGCTACGCGCGTACCCCTGGGGGAGTCCCCCCAGACCCCCCGTGCCTCTTCCTGAAATTCGTGGCGTACCCCAGGGGGGCCGTCTGCCCCCCTGGACCCCCCGAGGATATTTGAAAAAGGGTTAGGATGAAGACTCGGTAATGATATCGAGGATCAGGGCCGCGAGCGGCGCCTCGGAGCCCGCAAAGCTCTCGATCATCGCATCGAGGACGCGATCGCGGTCGAGGACGTCTTCGTTAAACGGCAGGCCCACGTGGTCGGCGAGCACTGCAAGAAACGTCAGCTGCGTGCGGCCGTTGCCCTCCCGGAACGGATGCACCGCGTTGATCTCGGCCAGCAGATGGGCGGCCTGGGCCGCGAACTCGGCCGGAGCCAGGCCAACGAAATAATTGGCGTTGGCGAGATGCTGAAACGCAATCTGCAACTGCGCCTGAATGTGCTCGGGATAGCAGAACCAGTTGCCACCCTTCCCGATCCGAATATTCCGGATCTCGCCGGCCCATTCATAGACGTCCTGGAACAGGTGGTGATGCAGGGCTAGGTAATGGGCGACATCGAGGTTGCCGGCCGGCCAAGGTTCGTCGGAGCGCACCACAAACATGGCGGTTTCAAATTCGTCCAGCTCGTCTTGGTCGGTCAGGTCCAGCTTGTTGCGGAGCACAGTCGTGCCCGGATAACACAGGGGATCGGATTCGGCGGTGTAGACCAATGCTTAGGCGGACTTGCGGGCAAACTGCGCGCGGATCGCCTGGCGGCGTTCTTCGGCCGGCTGGTCCTTGGTCTGGGCGAGGATCTTGCGCATGCGCGGCGTGAGCGCGAGGCCTTCAACAGCGCTGATTTTCTCGGCGCGCGCCTGCGAAAGGCGGCCAGTCTTGGCGTTGCGGGTCAGTTTGGGCGTTTTCACGGTGCTCATGAATCAAAACCTATCACGACCTTATGGGAGGCGGCAAAAGGATTCCGCTTGGCAAGCTCCCACCGGCGTGATTCACTAAAGGTACGGTACAGGCTGGGAAGCCGATGACCGTAAAGGGTTAGGATGCCACCACGACAATGTGGTGGCATTCGCCAATCAGACGCCCATAGAGCGCGTTTTCAGATCCCACCCGACCCACGATCGTTTTCTCCGAAAAAGCTGCCTAGCGCCCTCCCCTAATCCTTTTGGAAATATCCTCGGGGGTCTGGGGGCAGACAGCCCCCAGGGGCATCCAGCAATTTTGTCGTCGGTGATGTACGACGGTGGGACGGAATTGGCTAAAAATCCAAAATTTGAAAAATGTCAGCGTCAGCGTTTTCTTCTTGTTTTGATAGTTTTAAAGAAAGAAAGTTTTATATTAGTTTTAAGTGGAAATTATGCTTTATATTAAAGGCGTTATGGCCGATTTCTGGATCGAAGTACGGTTTTGCCAGAACGATGTACGGCGTTTGACGGAATGATGTACGGTGCCGACAGATCGAAGTACGGTTTTTGCGGATTGAAGTACGGTGAGCGCTGACTTATCCACAGTCCTGGGGATAACTTTGAAACGGATTGGCAGAAGCCATTTTTGTCAAAATTAGGCGGATCGAAGTACGGTTTTTTGACAAAATCCATGAGTCGAGCTCGTCGGGCTTTTTTGTCAAAAAGGGGCGGACCAAAGTACGGTCGTTGCCAAAATTAACCGATTGCAGCGAGATCCATCTCTCCAGGGAGCGATTTGCTGCGCTTGCGCATGTGTAGCACCAGGTCGTGACCGCGATCTTCGAGGTTGAGATCATAGTCAGGCAACGGCGTTGTCTTCGCCGTTTCTACAATTTCCTCGATCGTCTGTCGGAACTTCCGCATCGGCACCTTGGCACCGCTGCGCTTGTGCAGCTCCTTCAGCGAATAGAAGGCTGTAGTATCGCCTGCCGCTTTCCGCGCTAGCCGATAGATAAACCGGGCGATCGGGCGCGATAGCAAGAAATAGTCCGGGTTAAGCGTCAAAATGGTTGGTTTACCATCGGGCCTGACAACGCCCTCATAAACCCATCCCGGGATCTCAATCTCGACCTGGTCGATGCGATCCTGATTAGTTCGACTTACGACCTTGTAGCGACCGATAAGCGGGAATGACTCGGTGGCGCGGCGGTCCTTGCCGATCTTATCGCTTTTGAGATTTGTGATGCGAATATTTGTTGCCTGCAGGCGAGCCAGCGCGCGCTCCAGATCTTCATACTGCTTGCCACCCAGTTCTCGCCGGCAGAACTTAAGAATTTCCGCTGCAGCGGGGCGATACACCTGAGGGGGAATGCTTGGTTTGAGGCCTTTGGCTTCATCGATGCGAAAACGCCGTGTAGCCTCCGCGAGGTGCGAGATCATGTTGATGACGATGTCATAGTCGTAAGCTGTCGCCAGCCCGACCTCTGCGCCGCCCTCGATCGTGATGATGGAATCTTTCAGCTCGTAGCGAATGACCCCTGCCCCGCCTGACTTTGAAAGCGCAAACGGCGCAATGTCCATCAGGTTGAAATCGTCTTTGAGCGGCGCGTCATGGACCGAAGGGACGAAAAACATCAGCTGCGCGTCATCGATCGGCGCCGGGCGTGAGAATGCGGCGCTCCGTCGTGCAGCTGGAAGCTCGTGTTTGAGGACAGTGACGACCTCGTCACTGCGGATGCTGTCTGCCAGGCTTTCAAAGGTCTTTCGGAGAGGACCACCGAGTTCGTTGAGACGAAGATCGGCCATTGAGCGGCGGCTGTAATAGCGGCGTAGGCGCGCAAGTGCATCCTTGTCCAGTTCAACTGGCTCCTCGCCCCTCGCGGCCATGATCAGGCCGGCGACCTCCTGCAAGTAGGCATTCTTGTCATGCAATGACAGCTCGGCGAACGCCTCGCGGGATTTGAGGTTGAGCTTTTTGGAAGTCATACTGGCACTTTAGCCCGGATTCGCTGGTTTTCCAAGTTTTCTGCGCGAGTGCTAAGCTACGGATAACATTGTTCAATGCATTTCTGAACATTGTGACATCATGAAGTATGGAAGCATCATGTGCGTCGGTGATTCCCGCAATTTACGGAAATCCTTATATTCGGACCTTCCGATATCCACATATGCGGACATCACAAGATCATGAAGTTAGGATTTGCTGACATCCGGACATCACAAGATTACGAGGTTTGCACCTCTTAACCTTGGAATGTTGCAAGCAAGCTGCACACCTCACAACTTCATGAAGTCGGGAGGTTGTGAGCTTCTGACATCGTGATACCGTGATTTTAAGACATTGGAAGGTTCCAAGTTTAGGACTTGTTAACCTTGCGAGGTCACGATCTTGGAAGATCGGAATATCACAACAACAGGAGATTGCCCTCATGACGCTGCCTAAAGTCATCGTCCTTGCCACGGGCAAGGGCGGCGCCGGCAAGTCGGCTTTGAGCCGCAGCCTAGCTGCCCACTGGCTCGCCACCAAGCAAAGCCCGGCCATCGTCGATGCTGACCCACAGATGAGTATCGCGCGGCTGCACGACCCCGACGGGGCCATGGGCAAGGTAACGGTCGTTACCGATCCCGAGGCGGAATCCGTCAGCACGTCCATTGCCGAGTTGGCCGAGCGCCACACGCCGGTCATCGTGGACACGGCCGGTTTCCGTAACCAGACCACCATCATGGCCGCGATCGCGGCTGACCTGGTGCTGATCCCGCTCAAGCCTTCTGCTGAAGACGTCGCCGAAGCGATCGCGATGTACGACCTGGTCGGGGAGCTGAACCAGACCCCCGAGCGCAAGGGGCGGCCGATTGTGGCGCTGATGGTCATGACCATGACCACGCCGAACGCCGTCATCGTGCGCCATATCCGCAATGAGCTGGAGAAGGGCGGCTATCCAATCGTCGACGCCGAGATCTCGCAGCGCGTGATCTATCCCGAGCTGTCGATCCGGGGGCTGGCCCCCAGCATCGTCGATCCGGACAGTGCCGCGTCCCGCGATATTGCCCGCCTCGCCACCGAAATCACCAAGAAAGTAAGCACACATGGCCGCGTCAAAGCAGCTTGAGGGGATCCTCGGCAAAGTCACCACCGCAACACCGGCTGCGAAGGCTGTAACGCCGCTGCAGGCTGCTCCCAAGCCAGCGCCTGTCACGGCCGAAGTCGTGCAGATTCCGGCGACCGAGCTGACTGAAAGCAAGCCACGCAAGGCGCCTGGCAAGAAGCCCGAACCGCAGAAGTCGGTCCAGGCCTTCGTGCCGGCGTCGATCGACAAGGCTCTCCGGATGAAGGCGGCAGAGGAGGGGACCACGACCCGCACCATCATCCTACGCGGTCTCAAGGCAATCGGCTTCGATGTGCCGGATGACGAGCTGCGGGACAAGCGCAGCAAAGCATGAGATCACAATTCATGACTTCATGAGATCATGAAGAGCGCATCGAATGGACACCAGTTATCTCGAAACATTGGCAAATGTCGCGGCGGTAGTCACAGCACTCGTCGCGATTTTTGCCTACGGCCGCTACCTCTGGGAGCGACGTGCAAAGCGCCTTCGTCTAGAAAAACACCTGGCCGAAGAGCGTGACACGAGCGACGACATGGGGCAACGGACTTTGCTCCACCTTATTGCGCACCTCGGTATGTCCGAGGCTGACATCATCGATGCAGCGTTCCGAAGCAAAGTCGTCAAACGCAAAGTCGCGACCGACGACAAGGGGAGGGCTGATCGGCTGCTTCTCTACTATGATGATGGGACAGCCGTAGCGCCTTCTAAATCCAGACGACGGATCTACTAGATCCACGACATCATGAAGTTGTGAGATCATGAAATTGGAAGGGGGCCGAAGCCCCCTGATATCCATACTTGTCAGCTCGTATGCGCTACCGCGCGGTAGCGGTGGCAGGGCTGTTAGTTCTTGCGCCACAAGTTGCATTGACGAATGATAACTGCCGCCTCATAACAACTTGCAATGGATTGCCGCTTCGGTTGTGAAATGTGCTTCCAGGCTCGGGGAGGGGACATGGCCACAGCAACCACTGCATTTGCATTCCATCAGAACGCGGCCTTCGGCACCAACCTCGCCGCCTTCAACATGCATATGATAGGCAAGAATAAGGTGCTAGGCACTGCGCTAGCTGGAAGAGTGTCCGGACTGCATAACGGGACAGTATCGCAGGCCACCTTATGGACCGCTCTATTTCAAGCCGCCGAAGCGGCGAAAGCTGCAGCAGCAAGCCAAGCCACACTGTCCCAACCTACCCCTGCTTCACCGCCGACGCCGCCCGCACCGCCGTCAGGACACAACGCTGTGACTGGCTGGTTACTCGAAGCGATCAGTGTCGAAGGGTTTCGAGGCATCAACAATCAGGGCAAGCCGCTTGAACTAAAATTTCATCTCGACAAGGTGAACAGCGTTTCAGCGGTAAATGGGGTAGGGAAAAGCTCGGTCTATGACGCGATCCGCTACGCCATCTCCGGCAAGCTGTCCTGGCTCGACGATCTTCCTGCAACTGAGCGGGGAAGTGATTATTATCTTAATCGCTTCAACACCGCCCAAACCGCAACCATCAAGCTTAAACTGGTGGCCGAACCGACCGGCCAGACTTGCGAAATCGTGGTGACCCGCGACGCCACCGGCTCCCGCACGACCACGGCGACTGCGCCGTGGAACGCAGACGAGGTGCTACGCGCTTTGGACCGTGAGTTCGTACTGCTCGACGGGCCGACATTCCTGAACTTCATCACTGCCAAGCCCCTCGAACGCGGTCGGACGTTCTCAGGCCTGCTCGGACTGTCTGAATACAATGCACTGCGCCAGACGTTGGCGGCGCTTGCTAACGGGCGTGCGTTCGGCAACCATTTTGAGGTTTCCAGTCATGCCACCACCAAGGCGCATGAGGAAAAGACGGCTAAAGACACGCGGGAAGCAATTGGCCGAGATTATGCCGTCCTAACGGGTATGGAACTTACTGCCACCAAATTTACGGAAGCGATCGAGCACTGCCATCAGGGCCTTGCTCAGATCGCCCTTCTGGCCGAGCTCTGCAAGGACAAGGCATTTCTCGATATCGATATCGAGGCTTGTCTAGAGGCAGTTAAAGCTGCCGAGGGTGGCCCTAAGCGCGATCGCCTTCAGGCCTGCATCCGCGAACGGGAAGATCTAGCCAAGCGCAACATCGATGCACCCGACGAGCTGCGACGCGCACAGCTCGCCACTTTAGCGGCCGCACGGGAAGACGCGGCAGCGAAGACGGCCGGCGATGTTATGCTTAACCTCTTCCACGCGGGTATGAAGGCGCTGGAGCTGCCAGAATGGCAGGATGTTGGCCAGTGCCCTCTGTGCGAGAGCCAAACGCCCCACGATCTGAAAACCCATGTTACGGGCAAGCTTTCAAACTTCACCGCTCTCGATGACGCCACGCAGGCTGCTGCAGTCGAGTGGAATCAGGCGGGGTGGGCGGATCTTGGGAGGCTCGAAGAACTGCTGGAAGCCGACGTCGGACTGCGCCTACTCGCAAAACATCAGGCGAGCGCTAAGGCCGGCACACTGTTGAAGGCGGATGCCTTGAACTTAGCGTCATGGGTTGGGGAACTCCGCACTCGCGCCGCCGGGAAGGAAGCTCAATTAGCTGCCGAGCAACAAGCCCTGGAAAAGGAATTACCGCCTTCGACCGTCGAGGTGGCCAAGAAGATTGAAGCAGCTCGGCGACTGCAGGAGAACTGGCGCAAACTGTCAACGGCCCTTCGCAATGTGAAGGCCGAAACAGACCGCGCCACGATCATTTCCGAGATCAAAACCTTCCTGGAAACGGCAGCGACCGACTTCGCCACGGCGGAAGCTCAGATCAGCAAAGATCGCTTGGCGGCTGTCGAGCCGGTGTTCCAGGACAACTTTGCCCGCATGTCGTTCCCGGGAGTGGTGCCGGCCGTGTCAAAACGGGCGACAAGCGAGGATCTACAGATCCACCTGACCGAATTCCATGGATTGCAAAACCTGTCTCCTCAGGCGGTCCTATCGGAGAGCTTCCGCAACGCCTTTGCAATCTCGCTTTACCTGGCGGCTGCGTCGCTCTACGGAGGCATGCCAAAATTCATTGTTCTCGATGACGTAACTTCGAGCTTTGATGCGGGCCACCAGCTCTATCTGGTGGAATTGCTGCGCACTGCGTTGGCCCGTCCGGCAAACCCGGATGGACTACAGGTAATCCTTCTTAGCCATGACACCATGCTCGAAAAACTCTTCAACAAACATACAGGTAGTGGATTCTGGTGGCATCAGCGCTTGGAAGGAGTACCTCAGCTGGGCGTGTATCCTCAAACCGGGGCGGTCAATAAGGTCAAGGATCAAACCAACGCCATGTTGCAGGCGGGCCAGGTAGATTTCGCCAAGGAGGGGGTGCGCCAGTATTTGGAATACCGTCTGAGCGAACTGATCAGCCGGCTGAGAATACCCGTACCGGTAGATGTAGCTTTCAATGACAACAAGCAGTTGGCCGGTGAGTTTCTTGCGGCGATCGACGCCGCAGTGAAGCTCAACCAAGCAGCAGGAACGCTAATTTTAGACGCGAACCAAATAGCTGGCCTCAACGCTAACATGATGACCATTGTGGGTAATTTTCTGAGCCACTGGGGAACAGGGCAGACGCTGAGTTTTACAGGCTCCTCGTTGCTGGGCGTGATGCAAGCTATCGATGCCTACTGCGAATGCTTCACCTTCGAGCCCACGCCAGGCGCAGCACGGCGGTTCTATAAGAACCTTCAGCAAAGGACATAGGAGGGCGTGAATAACAAGTCCGAAGAACGGCGGAGCCATATACCACTTTCTTTCAAGGACCGGGCAACGCATCGCTAGACCCGCAGGAGCTCAGTCCACTTTGTTGTGTAGGCTTGAGACCGCTGGTCGCTGCGCAGTGCCCAGGCCTTCCGCGTCCCCCCAGCCGCAAAGCTCACCGTGCCGCGCCCGAAACGCTGATTGAGCGCGTCCAGGCTCGCCATTAGCTGGCGCCGCTCCATACTGTCCGCCTGGTGGAACAGCGTCTCCTGGATACGCTCGGCCGGATGCAGGTCCAGGCACACC
>NZ_JACHYV010000046.1:0-25468 GCF_014193135.1 Rhizobium sp. BK049 | reverse complement strand
CGGAGATGCTCGCTGAGGCACGAGTTCGAAACCCAAGGATGACACGCATCCCCGTCGCGCAGCCCGTTTATACACCAACGGCAACGTACAAGGATGAGGAGCGTTGGAGGATGCCGCGGCTTGGGATGAGGGCCGCGGGAGAGTGTTATGGCTCGGGTTCCGTCTCCAGCTTCCGCCTTGATCCGCGTCGTTCCGGCGCCTTGAGCGACAAGCGCCACGTCCAAGAGAGCCCCTGAGGTGCCCCGCAGGGACCTCGAAGGACGAGGCGGCATGCCGGCGTCTGCCGAGCAGTCGGGAATCAAGACGCGGTGCGCGACACCTCGGCCGGAACTGCAGTGAGATAGCCGGCAAGCTCGACCCGGTTGCGGCCGCCGCGCTTGGCGGCGTAGAGCGCCTTGTCGGCGGCGCTCAGCATGGCGTCGAAATCGAGCGGCGTCGACCGGCCGGGCGCAACGCCGACGCTCACTGTGCATCTCAACACCTCACCGTCGATTGGAATCTCTCGCGCCTCGAAGGCCCTGCGGATCCGCTCAGCCGTCAGTTCTGCCCGGCCGGGCATGATCTCCTTCAGCACTATCGCGAATTCCTCACCGCCGAGCCTCGCGGCGGTATCGCCTGGGCGGCAATGGGCGGTCAGTTCCTCGGCGAAGACGGTGATCACGCGGTCGCCGCTCGCATGGCCATAGCGGTCGTTGACCGATTTGAAATGATCGATATCGAAGACGATGACGGCCGAGGTGGTGCCCATCGGGCGCGTGCCATACTGATCGAAGACGGCGCGGCGGTTGAGCAGGCCCGTCAGCGGATCGGTGATCGCCTCGAGACGATGGCGGGCGGCGAGCCGCCATTGATGCAGCGCCAGCGATAGCGCGCCGATCCCGGTCATGCCGGCGATGCAAACGGCAAGGCTCAGATCCTCCGCCCAGTTGCTCGGGGCCTTGCCAAGCACCAGCCGACCGTCTGCAATCAACACCGCGGCGCAGAGAACGAAGGAGATTGCCGTCAGCGTATAGAGTGCCGCAATTCCGAGGAGCGGTGCCGGCGCTTCGACGCGGGCGAGCCAATATTGCCGAGCGGTGGCAAACAGCAGCAGGGCGATGGCGAGATTGTCGGCGATGAAGGCGAGGCCGTCGTAGCCGGCAACCATCGGGAGGATGGAGAAAGCCATCGCCGCCAGCGCCCGGGTGGCGATGGCAAGGATTGACAGGCGACCTGACAGGAACTGTTTGCCCGCGCCCCAGATGGTGGCAAAGCCGGCATGGAACAGCACGAAACTGCCAATGGCGAAGCCTGTATCAGGCCTGCTCACATAGGCGCTGTAGATAAAAATGCCGCTGACAACGAGGACGAGACCGATGGTGGCGGTGAGCAGCACGGTTTCGGTCCGGCGCACAAGCCAACTGCCCATCAGGGTTACGGCCAGGCAGGCCGCGGAGATGCCGAGCGCCAACAGAAGGGAGTTGTAGTCAAGCATCATGCTTCTTCAGTCTCCGCAGCGGTGTCGCGCCGGACGATCGGCAGCTATGGGGTCCGCGAAGAGGAATGTCTTATGCATCCGTTAACAAATGATGCACCGCACAATGAAAATGTTACGCGCCTAACGTCACCGCAGCACTTAAAATGAATATTCTATTTGAAATAGAAAACGCAGCAGGCGAGTCCCTAGACCAACACCTGCCAATGAAGGGGAAACATAGGATCGAAAACCGTCACCGGCCCGGCGCCGGTTTCTATCTTAGCGGGAAAGAGAACCGGCTCTGCCTGCTTGGAAAGCGTGATGCGTTCCTCGTTCGGCGACAGCCCATACCAGGCCGGTCCGTTCAGCGAGGCGAAGGCTTCAAGCCTGTCGAGAGCGCCTTCCTCCTCGAAGACATGGGCAAGGCAGCTCATCGTATTGATCGAGGTGTAGATGCCGGCGCAGCCGCAGGCGCATTCCTTCAGCGGATCGACATGCGGGGCAGAATCGGTGCCGAGGAAGAAGCGGGCATCGCCGCTTACGGCGGCTGCGCGCAGCGCCAGCCGATGGTTCTCGCGCTTGGCGACCGGCAGGCAGTAATAATGCGGGCGGATGCCGCCGACGAGGATGGCGTTGCGGTTGATGATCAGGTGGTGGGTGGTGATCGAGCCGGCGAGATTTGGTTTGGCCGCCCTGATGTAATCGATGCCATCCGATGTCGTCACATGCTCCATCGTCACCTTCAGCTCCGGCAGGCGCCGGCGCAGCGGATCGAGCACGGTGTCGATGAAGACGGCCTCGCGGTCGAAAATGTCGACATCAGGCGTCGTCACCTCGCCATGGACGCAGAGCGGCAGGCCGATCTCGGCCATGCGTTCGAGCACCGGCATCGCCTTTTCCATGTCACGCACACCGCCATGCGAATTGGTGGTGGCGCCGGCGGGATAAAGCTTGACGGCGGTGATGAGGCCGCTCTTTGCACCCTCCGCCACATCGTCGGGGCTGGTATGTTCGGTGAGATAAAGCGTCATCAGCGGCTGGAAACGGTGGCCGTCCGGCAGCGCCTTGAGGATGCGCTCGCGATAGGCCTTCGCATCCGCTGACGTGACGACCGGCGGCACCAGATTGGGCATGATGATGGCGCGGGCGAAGGTGCGGCTCGTATCGGCGATCACGCCTTCCAGCATGGCGCCGTCGCGCAGATGCAGGTGCCAGTCGTCGGGACGGCGGATGGTGATCGATTGCATGGCAGGCCTCCGAAGCGATGCGTCTGCCGCCTCGATAGCACTAAAGCGCGGCGGGTCAAACCGGCTTCCTGCGACGCCGTTTCGCCCTTTACGCAAATCCTGATCCGGGAGCCGTTCAATACGTCCGGGCGGCATGCATCATACATCAAATGAACAATCGCGTCGGCGTCACGCCAGCGCAATCTCCAGCGTCACGTCGGCTGGGCGACGGTTTTCGAGGATCAGCCGGCCGTTCGGCAGGTCGTTGCCGTAGACTTTGGCGCTGGCGGCTTCTTCGCTGAGATTGTAACCGCGCCAGCGCGCCCAGAGCCGCTCTTCGAGAACCTCGATCGGCGGCGCCAGCATGATCGAAAAATCGAAGATGCCGTCGAGTTCGGCCCATTTACCCTGTGTGAAGAGCAGATAATTGCCCTCGACGATGATGAAGCGGTCCTCGGGATTGATTGGTCTGGCGGAAGCGATGGCGAGTTCGCGGGAGCGGTCGAAGACCGGCGCCAGAACCTCCTGGTCGGCCCGGCGGACGGCGCGGATGATATCGAGGAAGCCTCTGACATCGAAAGTTTCCGGAATGCCCTTGCGCGCCAAGAGGCCGCGTTCGATGAGGATGGCATTGTCCATGTGGAAGCCGTCCATCGGCAGGACTGCGGCGCTTTCGCCTTTGGCTTTCAGCGTCGCCGCCAGATTGTCGGCCATGGTCGACTTGCCCGCTCCTGGCGGCCCGGCGACGGCAATCAGGAAACGTTTGGCATCGCCGGCGCGGGAAAGCACCTCGCCGGCGATGTCGTCGATGCGCAGGCTCATGCCGCAACGGGCTCCGTCGGCACCGCCTTGGCGCCGGTCATGAAGGCGACGGCGTCGGACATGGTGTATTCCTTCGGATTGATCACCGTCAGCCGCCGGCCGAGACGGTGGATATGGATCCGGTCGGCCACCTCGAAGACATGCGGCATGTTGTGGGAGATCAGCACGATCGGCAGGCCGCGGGCGCGCACGTCGAGGATGAGTTCCAGCACGCGCCGGCTTTCCTTGACGCCGAGGGCGGCCGTCGGTTCGTCCATGATGATGACCTTCGAGCCGAAGGCGGCGGCGCGGGCGACCGCGACGCCCTGGCGCTGACCGCCGGACAGCGTTTCCACCGCCTGGTTGATGTTCTGGATGGTCATCAGCCCGAGTTCCGACAGCTTGTTGCGCGCCAGCTTTTCCATGGCCGGACGGTCGAGCATGCGTAACAGCGAGCCGAGCGGGCCCTTCTTGCGGATCTCGCGGCCGAGGAACATGTTGTCGGCAATCGATAGCGCCGGCGACAGAGCAAGGTTCTGGTAGACGGTTTCGATGCCGGCTTCGCGCGCCTCCATCGGCGAGCGGAAATGCACCTGCCTGCCTTCGAGCGTGATCACGCCCTCGTCGGGGGTGACCGCGCCTGAAATCGCCTTGATCAGCGACGACTTGCCGGCGCCGTTATCGCCGATGACGGCAAGGATTTCACCCGGGTAGAGGTCGAAATCGGCATTGTCGAGCGCGGTCACGCGTCCGTAACGCTTGACGAGGCCGCGGGCGGTGAGAATGGGTTCGACAGCCATGGTCATACCGAAACCTTTCTGATCCACTGATCGATGGCGACGGCGGCAATGATCAGCACGCCGGTCAGGAGGACTTTCCATTGCGGATCGGCGCCGAGCATGTTCAGGCCCATCGACACGACGCCGACGATCATGGCCCCGAACAGCGTGCCGAGAATGGAACCGCGGCCGCCGAAGAGCGAGATGCCGCCGATCACGGTCGCGGTGATCGCCTGGAGGTTATAGTCGGTCACCGCCGAGGACGGGGAGATTGAGCCGTTGCGGCCGATCGACACCCAGGCGGCGAAGGCGGCGATGACGCCCGACAGCGTATAGACGGTGAGCAGCACCCTCTTCGTCTGGATACCGGAGAGCTTCGCCGCTTCCGGATCGTCGCCGACCGCATAGACATGCCGGCCCCAGGCGGTGTGATTGAGGATGTACCAGAACAGGAGGACGAGCAGCACCATGGCGATGACGCCGAGGGTGAGCACGGCGCTGCCGACCTTGAAGCTCGCGGCGAAAAGATGCAGCAGCGGCGCCTGTTCGTCGACATCGGTGTCGCGGATCGTCTCATTGGCGGAATAGATGAAATTCGTCGCCATGACGATATTCCAGGTGCCGAGCGTGACGATAAAGGGCGGCAGCTTCATGAAGGCGACGAGGAAGCCGTTCAGCAGTCCGCACAGGCCGCCGACCAGCAGGCCTCCAATCACCGCTATCGGCGTCGGGATGCCGTAGGTGATGGCGACATTGCCCATGATGACGGCTGAAATCACCATGATGACGCCGATCGACAGATCGATGCCGGCCGTCAGGATGACCAGCGTCTGGGCGGCGCCGAGAATGCCAACGATGGCGATCTGCTGCAGGATCAGCGTCAATGTGTATGACGAGAAGAAACGCCCGCCGAGCGCTATTCCGAAGATGATGATCGCCAGTACGAGTACGATCAGCGGCACGGCGGCCGGTGTCGAGTGCAGAAAGTGCTGGGCGCGCTTGATCAGCGGGACGCCCTGGTGCTCGAAGGAGGCGACGTTCTTGTCGCTGCCGTCGAGGACGCGTTCGAATTCCTGTGCTCCGGTCATGGTTCCTCCTCCGCATCCGCGCGCCGAACCCGCGCGGAGGCCGTCACCCCTGTTGATCCGTTCGTTGCTTAGCCGGTGGGCGACGGCACATCGTCCGTCTAAAACGGCCGGGGATCAAGCCCCGGCCGGTGCGCTTTCAATCAAGCGGGGCTCAGCCCCAGCACTTGTCCGTGCCTTCTTTGGTGTCGATCGACTTGAGGCCGGGAACCGGCTTGTCGGTGACGAGCGAGACGCCGGTATCGAAGAAGGACTTGCCTTCGGTCGGCTTCGGCTTTTCACCCGAGTCGGCGAACTTCTTGATCGCCTCGATGCCGAGCGACGCCATCAGCAGCGGATATTGCTGCGAGGTCGCGCCGATGACGCCTTCCTTGACCGACTTGACGCCCGGGCAGCCGCCGTCGACCGAGACGATCAGCACGTTCTTTTCCATGCCGACGGCCTTCAGCGCCTGATAAGCGCCGACAGCGGCCGGCTCGTTGATCGTGTGGATGACGTTGATGCTCGGATCCTTCTGCAGAAGGTTTTCCATGGCCTTGCGGCCGCCTTCCTCGTTGCCGTTCGTCACGTCATGGCCGACGATGCGCTTGTCGTCTTCGTCGCCGATCTTGTCCGGGTTCTTCGGGTCGATGCCGAAGCCCATCATGAAGCCCTGGTCGCGCAGAACGTCGACTGTCGGCTGCGACGGCGTCAGGTCGAGGAAGCCGACCTTGGCGTCCTTGGCCTTGTCGCCGAGGGTTTCCTTGGCCCACTGGCCGATCAGTTTGCCGGCGAGCAGGTTGTCGGTGGCGAAGGTGGCGTCGGCGGCATCGGCTGGCTCGAGCGGCGTGTCGAGCGCGATCACCAGCAGGCCGGCGTCGCGGGCCTTCTTGACAGCCGGCACGATGCCCTTGGTGTCGGAGGCCGTCAGCAGAATACCCTTGGCGCCGTCGGCGATGCAGCTTTCAATCGCTGCGACCTGGCTTTCGCTGTCACCATCGATCTTGCCGGCATAGGACTTCAGCGAAACGCCGAGTTCCTTGGCCTTAGCCGTCGCACCTTCCTTCATCTTGACGAAGAAGGGGTTGGTGTCGGTCTTGGTGATGAGGCAGGCGGAAACGTCAGCCGCCATCGCCGGAGCAGAAAAAGCGACACCGAGCGCGAGCGCGCCAAAAGCGAGAACTGATTTCTTCATGAACTCCTCCCAGAGTTTGCCGGCGCCGCCCCTGCGGGCCGGAATTTTCAAAATATGACACTTCGCTCAGTCGCTGTCGCTCCAGAGCCGTCGGTGTCCTTGACGATGGCAATTAAGAGCGAAAGAAATCCGCTTGTCAATAAATAAATCCAATTGAATTATTAATTCGATGTGGCATGCTCGATGGAATTAGGGTGTCCAGCGCCGTGTCTCCGGCGCGCAGGGGACGCCCTACCGCTTTGAGCCGCTGCAGGTTTCTTAAATCGTCTCTGATGGGGAAAATGCAGGAGGCGAACGCTCGGGAGGAGCGGCCATGTCGTCTTTGGAAGGACCGGAACACACGCCGGTCCCGCCGCCGATTCTAAATCCGGCCGGCGGCGCGAACCAGGTCAGGGTGCGAGCCTATAACGAGCGGCTCGTACTGTCGCTGGTGCGCCTCTACGGTGCGTTGTCGAAGGCCGATATCGCGCGCCGCAGCGGGCTTTCGGCCCAGACCGTCTCGGTCATCATGCGGGTGCTGGAAAAGGAAGGGCTGCTGTCGCGCGGCGCGCCTGTGCGCGGCCGGGTCGGCCAGCCATCGATCCCGATGCATCTCAATCCCGACGCCGTCTATTCCTTCGGCCTGAAGATCGGCCGGCGCAGCGCCGATCTGGTGCTGATGGATTTCGTCGGCCGCATCCGGATGCAGCTGCACCGGACCTATGCCTATCCGCTGCCGCATGAAATCCTCGCCTTTGTCACCTCGGGCATCCGCGAGATCGAAGACAAGCTCGACGAAAAGCAGCGCGGCCGCGTCGCCGGCCTCGGCATCGCCGCCCCTTTCGAACTCTGGAACTGGGCCGATGAGGTGGGAGCGCCGCCGGGCGCCATGGAAGTCTGGCGCGATGTCGACCTGCAGGCCGATATCGCCGCGCGCGTCTCCCATCCCGTTTTCCTGCAGAACGATGCGACCAGCGCCTGCGGCGCGGAACTCGTCTTCGGCGTCGGACCCTCCTATCCTGATTTCGTCTATTTCTTCATCGGTTCCTTCATCGGCGGCGGCATCGTCCTGAATTCGTCGATCTTTTCTGGCCGTACCGGCACGGCGGGCGCGATCGGACCGCTGCCGGTGCGCGACCGGAACGGCGAGACCAAGCAGCTGCTCGAAATCGCCTCGATCTTCGTCTTGGAAAATATGCTGCGCGAGCGCGGCATCGATCCCGAACCGCTGTGGTATTCCGCCGACGACTGGGTGGATTTCGGCGAGCCGATGGAGGCGTGGATCCAGGACAGCGCCAAGGCGCTCGCCCAGGCGATCGTCGCCGCCGCCTCGATCGTCGATTTCAGCGCAGCCGTCATCGACGGCGGCTTTCCCCATTGGGTGCGCAGCCGCATCGTGCAGGCGACGATCGACGAAGCCGCCAAGCTCGACCTGCAGGGCGTTGTCATGCCCGAAATCATCGAGGGCGCGGTCGGCGCGCAGGCACGCGCCATCGGCGGCGCCAGCCTGCCGATCTTTGCGCGCTATCTCACCGACCAGAACGTACTCTTCAAGGAGGTAGACCATGCTGAAGGGACTTGATCCGCTCTTGAGCCCGGAATTGCTCGCAACACTTCGGGCCATGGGCCATGGCGACGAAATCGCCATCGTCGACGGCAATTATCCCGGCGTCGAACATGCGCGCCGGCTGATCCGGCTCGACGGCCACCATCTCATCCCTGTGCTCAATGCCGTGCTCAGCGTGCTGCCGATCGACGATTTCGTGCCGGAAGCGATCTTCCGCTCGACCGTCAAGGCCGAGCGCGACAAGCTCGATCCGGTGCATGAGGAGATGATCGACTGCTGCGCCCGTCACGAACCGCACCGTCAGGTGGTGCCGCTGGTCGGCCAGGATTTCTACGGTCGGGTGCGGGCCGCCCATGCGCTGATCCAGACCAGTGAGCCCAGGCTCTATGCCAACATCATCCTGCGCAAGGGCGTGATCTATCCGAAGGAGGCAGGCGCTCAGCCGGGCGAGGTCGATCCGTTCGTCTACTAAAGGGTCGGTGCGCTTCCGTCACCCGTCGATTTCGACTTCCGCTTCGCAGTTTACCGGCGCATTCAAAGGGATGGCCATGCCGATGGACGAGCGGGCGTGGGCGCCGACGTCAGGCCCGTACAGCTCGAGGATCAGATCGGAATAGCCGTTGGTGACCAGCGGCGTCTCGTTGAAGCCAGGAGCGACGTTGACCATGGCGAAGACGCGAAGCCATGCCGTGACCCGATCGAGGTCCCCGACGGCCCGCTTGAGACTGGCGAGATGGGCGAGCGCAACGAGCCGCGCCGACGCGTAACCCTCCTCCGGCGAAACCTCGGCGCCAACCTTGCCAAGCGGATTTGCCAATGTTCCGTCGCGGTTGCATGCGACGTGGCCCGAGATGTAAGCGCGGGTGCCGCGCAGGCGAACCCAGGTGAAGGGCAAGCGCAGTCCGTCGCGAACCTTCAAAGGCTCGGGCAACTCCAGCCCCATTCCGGCCAGCCGTTGTTCGATAATGGCCATAATGCACCTCCCGGTGTGATTGGAGCATGCCGCGCCAAAGCCTGAGGCGGCTTTGCGCTGGGAACCGCCGGACAGTTCCGAAGCGACATGCATCACGGTACGATCTCGTCGAGCTCCGGCATCAGAACGACGCTTTCATTCGCGGCTGCGTCGTTGCGGGCGCCGAGGAACTCGGCGTCCTCGCTACAGCGGTTGACGGCGACATGCGGAACGCCGGCCGGAATAAACAGGTAATCGCCAGGGCGGACCGTTTCGCATCGTTCAAGTGCTGCCCCCGACCAGATCTCGATCTCCCGACCTGCGATCATCAAGAGAGCCGTCTCGTGTCCCTCATGGCGATGGGCGCCGGTTCGCCGCCCCGCGGGCAGCGAAATCGTCCCGAGCCACAGCATGGTTGACCCAGCGCTTTCAGCTGAGACGCCGGAGCAATAGACCGATCCCTGCCTGGCGACATGACTGCCGCCGGCGCGGATGACCTTGGCGAGGAATGCTTCAGACTCTTTCGGTTGCGTTGCTTCCTTGATCATCGCTCTCACCACTTCGACCACTGCGATGGAGCCACTCTGCGCGCTCAGCCGCCGCAAGTCCTGAAGCGAAGCCGAAAAATTCCGAAAAGCTGCGAAATCGGCGTATCATTCCCGCCATGAAACCCCCGCACCTTGTATTCGGCCGCTTCGAATTCATTGCCGAGAACGGATGCCTGCTCCGCGACAACAGGCCTGTCGCCATCGGCGCCCGCGGCGCCAACCTGCTTGGCGTTCTGCTGTCGGCAAAGGGGGGTGTGGTCTCGAAGCCGGAATTGATGGATGCGGTCTGGCCGGGATTGGCCGTCGAGGAAAGCAATCTTTCCGTTCAGATTGCTGCCCTTCGCAAGCTCCTCGGACCTACATTGGACGGAAGCGAATGGATCGTCACGGTTCCACGGGTGGGGTACAGATTCGGTGGAGACGCGGAGCGAGACAGCCGAGAGCGGCTGGCACGCACAAACCGGGTCGGTGCCCGCGATCGCCGTCCTGCCGTTTGAAAATCTCGGCGGCGATGTGGAGAGACAGTATCTGGCCGAAGGCATTGCCGACGACCTGATCATGGCGCTCGCCCGGCTCAGATGGTTCCGCGTCGCCTCACGCGGGGCAAGCTTCGCCAGGAGGAATGGTTCCGGGGACCCGAGGTCTGTCGCGCTGGAACTCGGGGTCGATTTTCTGGTGGAGGGAGCCATCCGGCATACCGGCGATCGGATCCGGATATCGGTGCACCTCGCGGACGCCCCGAAGGGCGCCACCGTCTGGTCCGAGCATTACGATCTTCAACTGGCCGAGCTATTTGCCGTGCAGGACGCCATTGCCGAGCGGATCGCAGCAGCGATCGAGCCCGAACTGCTGTTGCGCCACGGGCTTCCGATCGCTCCGCACACCGGCAACATCACTGCCTGGGATCTCGTGCGGCAAGGCATGTTCCAGTTTCACAAGGTGACGCAACCCACCCACCTTCTCGCACGGCGCTTCTTCCGCGAGGCCGCCGAGCTCGATCCCATGCTTCCGGAGGCGCAGATCTGGCGGGCGCGGGTCAATGCCGGCCTCATCGCCTACGGCTGGACGGAAAACCCCGCCGCAGACGGGAAGGAAGGACTGGATGCGGCGCTGCGGGCGATCTATCTCGATGCGCGCAACCCCTATTCGCACTACGGGCTGGCGATCGTCTCGGCCTATACGGGCAGGGCCGAGCAGGCGATCCTGGCGGCGGAACGATCCATCGAACTCGGTTCGAGCTTCGCCCTGGGGCATCTCGTCCTCGGCATGGCTCGGCTTTTTTCGGGCGACGCTGCCGGGGCGCGCAAGCCATTGGGGCACGGCCTCGAGCTCAATCCGCACGATCCGCAGAACGGCGTCTGGTTCAGCCTGCTGATACTGGCATTGTTTTTTTCCGGCGACGTCGAGGGCGCGCTCGATACCGGACGCCGGGCGCTGAAAGCGCGGCCCGACTGGCCGGCGCTGCTGCGCATCCAGGCATGCTGCCACGCGGCCGCGGGACACCGCCAGCAGGCTCACCGCCTTGCTGCCGCGGCACGCGATCTTCCCGAAGCTGCCGGCGATGCACTTGCTCCGTTCAGAGATAGCAACACGGAATGGACGGCCCGCCTGAACGCGCTGCTGCGGGAGGCAGAGCTTTGAAACTCGTTGACGCCCGGAGCAATGACCGAAATGGTTCGTCGCGAAGCGGGGCTCGATCGCAACCCCGCACCTCTGCAAGGAGAAAGCAATGGACGACGATATCAAAATTCTCCAGCACATCTACGAGCGCTTCAACGAACGCGACATAGACGCCGTGCTGGCAGCGCTGGCCGAGGATGTCGTCTGGGCCAACGGCATGGATGGCGGCCACGTCCATGGGCGCGAGGCGGTGCGGGAATATTGGACGCGTCAGTGGTCGATGATCGATCCCCACGTCCAGCCGGTCGGTTTTCACCGGACAGCGGACGGCGCAATCATTGCCGACGTCCGGCAGTCGGTCCGTGACCTGCAAGGCCAACCGCTCGAAGGAGAGAAGACGATCGGGCACGTGTTCCGGTTTCGGGACGGCAAGGTGGTCCGCTTCGACATTCGGGATGCCGCCTGAATTCGGCGAGCCGGGTCACCTCCACTTCCCGGCGGCCTTTGAGGGTCAAGATGTAGCACGTCGATCTCGGCGTCGAGCGCACTGAGCTGAATCCAATTTGCGACGAAGATATCCGTTGCGCGCAGCGAAACGCCCAAACCTTCGCCGCGGAAACGCGCCATTAATCTTCGAAGACCACACTGAAATCCGGATTTACGAATGCCCGCAGTCTGGCCAGTGATCGAATTGCCGATGCCCTTGGCTCCACCCTATGAGTCGTGGCAGTCTTCGGCGCCGCCGATGCCGGCATTCGGCGACAGGTCGTCGATCGGAATAAGGTCGGGGACGATGCGGTCTTCCGAGCTGGCCATGATGGCTCTTCACACACCAGGAGCCTGTTCATATGCCTCGCGTCCGACCCACCAGACCGCAGATGGAGATCCTGGCCTGGCTCTCGTGCTTCCTGCTTCTCTTCTGCCTGTCCTGGCGCTTCCAATGGCATGAGGGGCTGGATGAGTTCATCGAAAAGCATCATGACTTTCCACTGGACCACGCGCTGCTTGCCCTCAATATGTCCGGCTTTCTCGGGCTGATCTACTCGGCGCTGAGAATCCGGGATCTCTCGATAGAGGTTGACCGCAGGCTGCAGGCCGAAAAGAACGTGGACTGGATTGCCTGTCACGACACGCTAACCGAACTACCTAACCGCAGATTTCTGGAATCCGTCTGCGCGCAGTCGATGATCGATCAACGGGCGCAGGAAAGCTATGCCGTGTTCAGCATCGATCTCGACGGTTTCAAGAAGATCAACGACCTCCTCGGGCACGATCACGGCGATGCGGTGCTGAAGGCCGTCGCTCAGCGGCTTTCTTCCCTCTTTCCGCGTGATCGCATTTTCCGCCTTGGCGGCGACGAGTTCGTCGTTCTGGCGCGGCGCACCGGAAATGCCGATCTAGTCGCTTTGGGAAACCGCATCGTGAGCGCGATCAGCAAGCCCTTCACATTCAATGGCGTCGCCGTCGATCTTGGCGCCAGTGTCGGCCTCGCGCTCCACCCTGAAAACGGCGACGATCTAAGCCAGGTCATTCGCCATTCGGACTGTGCGATGTATGTGGCGAAAAAGCAGGGGCGCAATCTGGTGAAGTCCTTTGTCCCTTCGATGCAGGAGGAGCTGGCCAAGCGGATCCGGGTGGAAGCGGATCTGCGAGCCGCCATCAAGAATGCTGAGATCGTCCCGTATTACCAACCTCTCGTCGACCTGAAGACGAAGGAGATTATCGGTTTCGAAGCGCTGGCGCGCTGGAAGACGGCATCCGGCGAATTCATCCCGCCGAACGAGTTCATCCCCGTGGCGGAAGAGGCCGGTCTGATCGTCGACCTGACCGACCAACTGCTGCGCCACGCCTGTGGCGATGCGCTTTCCTGGCCAAATCATCTGGTCCTGTCGTTCAACCTGTCTCCGATCCAGCTGAGCGACCGGTTGCTGGGCCTCAGGATTCTGAAGATATTGGGCGATGTCGGTCTGCCTGCGCATAGGATCGAGCTGGAGGTGACGGAGAGCGCCATCATCCAGGATGCCGCCACCGCACGGATCGTCCTCGACGATCTGGTGAACGCCGGCGTCCGGATTGCTCTCGACGACTTCGGTACGGGCTATTCCAGCCTCTCGCAGCTCTCCAACTACCGGTTCGACAAGATCAAGATCGACAGGAGTTTCGTCGCTTCATTCGAAACGAACGACAAGCAGGACAAGGTGATCAAGGCTATTATCGCTCTCGGCGCGGGCCTCGGCGTGACGATAACGGCCGAAGGCATCGAAGAGGAAAGCCAACTTCAACGGCTCCAGGATCTCGGCTGCGACATCGGCCAAGGCTACCTGCTTGGCAGGCCGGCGCCGGCCGAGAGCCTTGCCGCAGACCAGATCAGCGCCAGGATAGCCCAACGTCGCTGATGGGCGGCAAAGTGGGTTCTCTTCCGGTGGCAAGTTGAGACAAGAAGTTCTCGCTTGCCAACGGCTCCCTCGGGACGTCGGTGATGGAGGGTGGCATGCGGCTCCGCCAGACCCGCTCTAGACCCTGGCGCAAACCGTCTGGAGCCACCGCACATTCGGCACCGCTCGAACGGTCAAATCTCCCCTGCCGACGGCCCCCAGACGTCCGTCAGGGCGAAGCCGCCGGGATGCGGGTCGAAGGGATCGAGCGCGACCTGGGTGAGGCCGAAGGTGAAGCCGCGGCCGGTGATGGTGGGGATGACCGCCGGGCGGCCGGCGACCTCGGTCACTGCCTGCAGGCCAACCTCGAACTCCGAGCCGATGATCGATTTCGAGGTGAAGACGTCGCCGACCTTGGCCTTGCCGCGGGCATAAAGGGTGGCGAGATTGGCGGAATTGCCGGTGCCGCAGGGCGAGCGGTCGGCGCGGCCCGGCCACATGGTGGTGCAGGTGCGCACCGTGCCATCGGCCTCGGTGTCGCGGAACATCACATAGGCGACGCCCGAGATTGCCGGAATTTCGGGGTGGACGACCTTGATGTCGCGATTGATCAGCTCTTTCAGGATCATGCCGGCCTGAACGAGGCCGGCCGCATTGGCCTTCTCGATCGTCAGATTGATCTGGCCGACATCGACGAGGGCATAGAAGATGCCGCCATAGCAGAGATCGGCTTTGATCTTTCCCCAATGCGGCGTGTCGATCTCGACGTCGAGCTCATGGACGAAGGAGGGCACCATGGTGAGCCTGACCTTCTCGCAGCGCCCGTCATGGCAGGTCGCCGTCGCCTTGACGAGGCCGGCGGCGGTCTCCAGCGTCACGATCGTCTCAGGCTCCTTCATCTCGACGATGCCGGATTCGAGAAGCGCCGTCGTCACGCAGATCGAATTCGAACCGGAGCTGGCATGTGCCTGATCGGGCTGCAGGATGATGAAGGCGGCGTCGGCGTCGGGGTGCCTTGCCGGCAGCAGCAGGTTGACCGAGCCGATCGGGGCACCGCGCGGCTCCAGGCAGAGAAAGCGGCGGAGCTCGTCGCCTTTCGGATCGGTGTTCAGCCAGTGCAGCTGCGCAGCGATGGTTTCGCCGGGAATCTTCGGAACGCCGCCGATCGCGACGCGGCCGATCTCGCCCTCGGCATGAACGTCCAGCAGCTGTATCGTGCGCTTCCATCTCATCTCGAAACTCCAGTTCGGGCGTGACGGCTGACGCCGCCGACTCGGTTCCAACTTTGTTTTAATGCAATTCCCGGCAAAATCGCGTTCCGCTTTGCCTGGGAAAACCGCTTCACACTTTTCCTGGAATTGCTCTCAATCAGTATCGGTCTATGCGGAACGGGGTCATATCGACCGACGGTTTTGCTCTGCTCACCATATCGCCGATCAACCGCGCTGTCGTTGCGGCATATGTCAAGCCGAGATGGCCATGACCGGTCGCATAGAAAACCTCCGGCATTTTCGAGGACGGCGAAATGATGGGGATCGTATCGGGCAAGGCCGGGCGATGGCCCATCCACTCCGTCGCCTCCTCGACCTTCAGACCCGGAAGCGCCCGCTGGGCGTGCCGCACCAGCACGCGCGGACGGCGGAAATCGGGCGCGGCGTCGAGGCCGGCCAGTTCGACATTGCCGCCGACGCGGATGCCGCCGGCCGTCGGGGTCACCATAAAGGCGCGATGAGGCCAGATCACTGAATAGCGCATTGAAATGCCCGGCTTCATGATCTGCGTGTGATAGCCGCGCTCGGTCTCGAGCGGAATCGGTTCGCCGAGTTTTGCGGCGAGGAAACGGGTGTGGACGCCGGCGGCGAGCACCACGAAAGCGGCCTCGATCCGACGTCCGTCATCGAGGACGACGACAACCGTGCCATCGCCCTTGCGCTCGATGTTGCTCACAGCGCCGGAGGCGAAGGCTGCGCCCGCGGCGATGGCTGCGTCAGTCAGCCTGACGACCAGCCTATAGGGATCGCGGATCGACTTGTTGTCCGGCAGCAGCACGGCCTTGGCGATGACAGGCGAAAGGGCCGGCTCATGATATTGGATGGCGCCATTGCTCAAGACCTCGAATTCGAGGCCGTAGCGCTGCATCATGGCAAGATGGCCACGGTCTGCGGCAAATTCCGCCTCGGTCTCGTAAATGGCGAGACAGCCCTCCTCCGTCATCAGCTCGGACGCGCCGATCGCCTGCAGCATCTCCCTGAAATCGCCGAGCGCCCGCAGCGACAGGCTCATGCCGGCATCCTCGATTTCCCGGAGCCGCGAAGGCCGGCCGGCCGCGAGGAAGCGCAGGAACCAGGGCAGCATCCGCGCTGCATAGGATGGCCGCAGCCAGACCGGGCCTTCGGGGTCGAGCAGCCAGCCGGGAATCTTCTTCCAGGTCGACGGGCCGGAGCCGGCGGCGAAATCGAGCGCGATGCTCGCCATATTGCCGAAAGAGGTGCCGCGCCCGGGCTCACCCTTATCGATCAGCGTGACCTGAAATCCGCGCCGCTGCAAATCGAAAGCGATCGAGGCGCCGATCACGCCTGCGCCCACGACGACCACCTTCTTCTTCGTCTCATCCGTCATGCGATCAACCCACCTGCACGGCAGACAGCATTGCCGTTCGCCAACCTGATATATCAGATCGGCGGTGCTGCCTACGAATTTTTACCGGCTTTCGGGCAGGCCGGCGCCGACGCTGTCGCCGACCGAACCGACGGTATTGTCCATCGACTGGCCGAGCCGCTTCAGCTGCGCATCGTAATTGCGCCGGGTGCGCGGATCGAAGATCGCGATCGGCGTGCTGACGGCGACGCTGACGGCACTTCCGGCGGTCTGGGCAGCCCCCATCGCCACCGCACCGACCGCCTCGCCGAGACCGACATTGGAATCGGTGATCGTCTGGCCGGCGATCAGCCGGTCGCCGATCAGCTTCACCACTTCAGGGCTTTCGGCGAATTTCCCGTGGTTCAGCCTGTCGCCACCCTTGAGCTTGGTGAGATCGAGCACGGTGATGCCGGCCGCCTCCAGCTTGCTGCGATAGGGCTCGGCGGAGGGATCGATCTGGCCGAGCCGGTCGACATTGCCGGAGATGCGCCGCGACAGCGCCAGCGCCCGATCATCCCTGGAGACGAAGATGGTGAAATGCGGCTTATCCTTGCCGAGGCTCATGAACTGACGGCCGAAGACGTCGACGTCGAGATCAGGCGATGCAAGGATGACATTGTTGATCTTCGACGCGACCTGACCGTTGCGAATCGCCATCTGCCGGAGTGCTTCGACGGTCAGCCAGGTGCCCATCGAATGAGCCATGACGGTGACGTCGCCGACGGCCGGATTGGCGGCGGTGCGAGTCAGCAGCTCCTCCAGCGCATCGCGGGAATAGTTGGTGCTTTCCTTGTCGTAATTATAATCGAAGATGCTGGCGCGCGACGGCCAGGTGAAGACGACGGGGGCGACGTCGGCACGTGAATCGTGGACGATCTGCGCGAAGCGATAGACCGCGTCCTCATAGCGGTTGTTGAAGCCGTGCACGAAGACGAGCACGCGGCGGCTCTTCGGCATATGGCTCTTCAGCCAGCTCTCGCCTGCCCGCTCGCCCTCGAGCGGATCGACGGAAACGGTGACGAAGTCACGGAGCGGATCGGCCGGCAGCCGCTTCGGCCATTGCACCTGACCGATCTTGCGATTGGCTTCCGGCGGGATCGAGACATCGACGGCGTTGACGGCGAGCCCGGTGCCGCGTTCGCCGGAGAAAAGCACGGCCGGATTGTCATCGGCAGCGCGCGTCGTCGCCACCAGGAGATCGACCTTCGACGTGCCCGGCGGCACGGCGCCGGCCGCCTGCATCACCCCGACCGGCCTGCCGCCGCAGCCGGCGAGCACCATCGTTGCAATCAGAAGCCCTGCCAGAGCCGCACGCGTGCCGCGCCATTTGCCGATCATGAACAAACTCCAACCGGTTCACGCGCCGGACGGACGGCACATGTTCAAATAGTCCGGCGAAGGCTGTCGAGTCAAACCGCACGCGGAAAGCAGGCCCGTGCGAAATGGTATTGGGAAAAAGAAAAGAGCCTGGCGCGGGAGGAGGTGCGCCAGGCTCTTGATCCTGACCGACAACTGGGAGGAGGAGTGCTGTCGGTCCGATGTAAGAGCGCTTGGGAGGAGGAGTGCGCTGCTTACGAAGATAGTGATACCCCATTCTTTTGATCGGGAATAGCGAAATTACCGCAATGCAGCAATGCATTAAGCGCAATGCTTGCCCAGAAAATGACAGGCGGACGCCTCATTTTGCAGCATGTTTGACCGGCTGGTCAAAATTTTGACTAAAGATCGGTCAGTGGCGGCAGCCCCTTCCGGCTGCCGCCACATTCTCCCCGCGGGCAAAGGGAATATGCCGCGACCTCTCCGTCCCTCGCCAACCTCTTGCAGGGCACGTCCCCTCGCCCCGTTTTACGGGGGTCTGCAGGACGGGTCGAGACCAGTGGCTCGCCCAGGTAAGGGTTAGGGTGAGGGGCGGCCATGCGGCGAAACGCAGCCGCCGCCGCAAGCTTGCATTGCCCCTCAAGCCGCCTTGAAGACCTTCCGGCCCTCGGCGTCCAGCGCCACGAATTCCTCATCCGACAGCGTGATGTCCACCGCCGCGACGTTTTCTTCCAAGTGCTTGACCTTTGACGTGCCGGGAATCGGCAGCATCACCGGGCTGCGCTTCAGCACCCAGGCGAGCGCGATCTGGCTGGGGGCGGCATTGTGCTTCCTGGCGATCGTATCAAGCAGCGAGCCTGATTGGGCGAGATCGCCGGCGGCGAGCGGATACCACGGGATGAAGCCGATATTGTGCTTTGCGCAATAATCGACCACGTCTTCACTGGTGCGATCGACCAGATTGTAGCGGTTCTGGACGGTGGCGACCTTGAAGTGCTTCGAGGCCGCCTCGATTTCGGCGACGGAGACTTCGCTCAGACCCGCATGGCGGATGAGGCCGGCATCGAGCAGCGACCGGATCGCGTCGAACTGCTCCTTGGCCGGCACCTTCGGATCGATGCGGTGAAGCTGCCACAGGTCGATCTGCTCGACGCCGAGATTGCGCAGGCTCTTATGCGCCTGCTGGATCAGATATTCCGGGCGGCCGACGGGCAGCCAGATGTCGGGACCGTGGCGGGTCAGGCCGCCCTTGGTGGCGATGACGGATCCGGCGCCATAGGGATGCAGCGCCTCCTTGATCAGCCACTCGGAGACATCGGGGCCGTAGGAATCGGCCGTATCGATGAAATTGACGCCAAGCTCCGGCAGGCGCTTCAGCGTCCGGATGGACTCGGCATGGTCGTCGGGCTCACCCCAGATTCCTTTACCGGTAACGCGCATGGCGCCGAAACCGAGACGATTGACCTCGATCTCGCCGCCGATCCTGAAGGTGCCTGACTTGGCTGCGTTGTGACTGGACATGATCTTTCCTCTCTTGGTCAATAAAATCGTTCAATGTCGTTGAATTGGCCGAAGCCGCTCGTTTCACCGGCGCGGGGATGCCGAACTGGCGAAGATGGTTTCGGTTCTGAATGTCTGCCGTGTCTGGTGATGCCCGGCATGGTGATGACCCGGCCGCCGCGGCGATATCGGACATGCGGCCGCTGCGACGCTTGCAGATATAGGACGGGTCCGCGGGGATAACAGGGAGAGCCCGAAACATCGTCCCTCGACCGGCTGCCGCATGCGGGGATATATCGGCCGGGCTGCGTCGAAGCCTGTCGCTTCCGCTCAGCCGGTGCCGCGTTCAGCCGGCCGATTCGCCGGAAAAGGCGGCCACTTCGATCTCCGCGTCACGGAATCTCAGACGTTCGCGCGAGAGTTCCAGCGGCTTGCGGCGCGAGATCCGGTAGACGGAGGCCGGCGGCAGGTTGCGAACCGTACCGCCGATGCGCACCGCCTTCAGGCCGAGGCGGTCGAGGATCGGCCGCGGCACCGGACAGCGCGGACCATAGGTAAATTGATAGACCGCCCCGCCCGGGCGCATATAGGTGAAGACGCCGGCAAGGATCGAGGCGATCTTGCGCGGCGACATGGACAGAAGCGGCAGGCCGCTAATGACGGCGCCGACCGGTTCTCCCTCGAAAATATCGGCCTGGGCAAGGTGGGCTGCGTCCATTTGCAATATCCGCGCCGCCGGGAACCGCGTCTGCAGCGCATCGATGAATTCCGGGCCGTATTCGATCAGCGTCAGATCCGCCTCGCTGATGCCGCGGGCGAGCAGCGCCCGGGTGAAGACGCCCGTGCCCGGGCCGAGCTCGATGATTGGACCGTCGAGCTCCGCAATTTCGCTGGTCATGATCCTGGCCAGGGAATCACCAGATGGCGCGATGGCGGCCACCCGAAGCGGATTGCTGATCCAGGAGCGGAAAAAATGCAGGAAATCCGAGCATGCAGCCTTTGCGGTCATGACTGTCCCACCTGTCTGAAATTCAATTGATTATGAATGCGACCATCGCGGCCAGCATGGCAATTCCAAGGCAGAGACGTCAATCGCCCTTGTGAGCCGGCATTTCCCACCTCTTTTCCTACCGGCGTCCGGCATTTTTGCATCTGCGGCGGCTTTGACATAGCGAGCGCCGTCCTCTGCGGTGAAAAAGGGCGGCCGGGAAGCCGCCCCTCACCGCGGCGGCCTGGTCGCCACCGCAAAGCGCCCGGTTAATAGTTGCAGCCGGAGCTGCTCGTCGGGTTGAAGCCGAGCTTGCAATCCATGTTCAGCGGCTTTTTCGGGTTCATCATGTAGGGCGAGGCCATGCCCTTCGAACTGCCTTCATCAATCGAACCGGTCGTGCTCCTGTCGTGCTGCACGCGGGTCTCATCCTGGACAACCTGCTGCTTGGCCGAGTCCTGCTGCGTCGCGCTCGACTGGAGAGGAGCCGCTTGCGCCGCCACGCAGGAAAGGCCGAGCATCGCACCGAGGGCTGCGGCCGCCACGCCGCTCTTGAACGTCGTGATCATTGTCATCTCCTTGGGAGGATCAGCTGAATTTGCGCCGAGGAGGTAGGAAGCGAATCTGTCACAATCTACCGCAACGCAATAGATGTCACGAACATGTGAGCGGCGCCCGAAACAGGAAAAAGGCGGCTCGCGCCGCCCCTTTCATTTGCCGGCTCAATAGCCGTTATCGCAGGGCATGCTGCCGGGACCGATCGATCCTGCAAACGTAAGGTTGCACATCGTCGGAGCCGCTGGTCTGTTCACCGTCTGGCGGATGATGGAGCCGGTGGCGCCGGCCTCGACACCGAAAGCGGCAAGCGGATACCAGTAGCCCTCGGAGTGACGGCGGGTGCCGGGGCGCTCCGTTCGGAAGCCGCGATAGCCGTGCCAAAGACCGGGATGCGGCCTATACTGCACGGTTTTTACGTAGGAAATATCGGGCGGCCGCACCGTTTGAACGGGAGCGGCTTCAGCTTGGCCGATCGGCGCGAGGACGAGAGGCACGCTGAGCGCGACGGCGGAACGGACAATATTGAACATCTTCATGATAAACCCTCCTTCGTGGATTTATCCCAGGAAAATGCCTCTCCGAAGTGCGCAGTTCCGCGCGCACGCACAGTTTCCAAAACTCGTGATTGCAGGCGATCCCGCGTGAGTTTTTCGCGAGAAAACGTGAAAGTCGCAACAGCAAGAATGGCGCCAGGGGGCGCTGGCTAAGAATGCGAATTCTCTGTTCTCAATTCGCGTATAAAGCCCGGTAACCCTGGGCGGACAGGCAGGCGACATATTGGCGATGGGCAGCGGCGCGCGCCGTCGTTTCCTCTTCCAGCGCATCGGCCTCGGCATAGCCGGTCAACTGGGCGCGCAGATGATACTGCTTCTTCGCCTCGTCATACATCGCGTTGCCGTCGGTTACGCAGATGCCCTGGGCGACGGCAGGCGGATTAACCGGCACGCCGATGGGCAAAAGCACCGGCGCGTTCGCATGGTCGACGCAGCCGGTAAGGGCGGCCATTGTCGCGAGAACCGCCAGAGCCCGAAAAATTCCCACCGTCATGCGTTCCTCCGAGATCATCAGGCCTGCGGATACATCAGGAAGGTTGCGCGAAGCTAGGCATGCGGGAAAACCAATGCCGCTTCCGACCGAGGACGGTCATCACGCGCCATGGCGGGAACCCCCGCCAAAATCTATATAGCACTTCGGAATCCCGAAATAGGCTGCGGCATTGAAATCATTGCGTTTCCACTCAGCCGAAAAGCTCACGAAGCGCGGCGAATTTCGGAATCCCGAAGCGGGCGGATTTCGGGATCCCGTAGCGAGGTTTGGTGCGGCTCTTGTCACGAGAGTTGAATACCGCCATCAGCCCCTCGCCTCAGCTCCGAGCACGTCCTTCAGGCGACCAACAGAAGAACTCGTTTTTTCCCGCATGCAGAGGGAAAGACTGGGCCAAGCGCCCACAGCGCCAATCACTACAAAATTCTTTGACATTCAACATTCCATGGTTGCAACGGCGAGCAATCTAGCGTAAGAACGTTTCAAGAACTAGGAAAATAATCTTAGGAATTTGGATTCAACCTGATCCCCGTCATGGAGACAGGCAGTTGCTGGGCGTGGAGGACAGGATGCGAATGATCTGCATGAGGGAAAAGAGCATGGTAGGTTACAGCAAGCGATTGCTGGCATTGATTTCGCTCTTGCTGGGAAGCGCCGTCCAAGCTTTTCCCTGCGATCAACCGATCACCATATCGAATTGGTCGTTCTGTGCGACCGGCAATGTGAGCGCTGAGGGCGGCGCCGCTGATTGGAAAGTCGTTCCCGCATGGACTCGCGAGAAAGCCATAAGCGCGTATTTCGGAAACGATCCGCGGCTTCTGGCAAACCACGGGCTTTGCAATGCCAAATTCCATCGCGTCGTCCTCTGCCAGCCGGGATGGCAAACGGGCAATCCGGATGAGTGCTCATATCTGGTTTGCAGCGGCTTTTACTCCGCCGTGTTCGGCAAGAAAGAAAGGGAAGACTATGAGAGAGAGCATCCGAACGCTCAATAGCTTTTGCCTTGCTGCTTTGCGGCAAAGACGGCAGCGGCCGACGAGAAGCGGCGGCTGGAAATAAATATTCCGGCGTTTCAGTAAAGCAGCTCACCGCTCCAGAAAACGTCTCGTAGAGACGGCGTCTCGACACGCCGGAACAATTGCCCTAGGCGAGCAGGTGACTGAGAAAACGCAGCGGAGATCCTGCATTATGCAAACCCTATGGAAGAAGCCGGTGACGCTTGCCCTTGAGGGGCCGGATCAATGGGTCGTCATCCAGACGACCCAGGCAGCCACATGGGCGCTGATTGAAGACTGGCCGACCGAAGAGGGGCCTGCGCTCGACAGGGCGTGTGCGGTTTGCGCCGATGTCATATCCGGGAAACGGAGCCGGGAAGAGGCGCGGCAGGCGTTCGTCGAAGCGGCGATCGAAGCCGGGATCCCCATCAAGGAATGAGGCGACGTGCCCCGTTCCAGCGCACCGTCGTCAGATATTCCGGCGGCCAACCGTCCCGCCGCTGCGAGTGCATTCCTGGAAAAGCCGCCGAAGCGCCCGCGCGACAAATGGCCAATGTCCACTAGCTGCAGCGCGCCAATGAACTGCGACGGGATCAGGCCAGCAGAGCAATTCCTCGGCTTGGCCGGGTCGTGCAAAGCTCGCGGGTGCGATAGGCTGGAAATGATTTAGGCCTGCCTGAGGCGGGAAACGCCTTTGATATTCGGAACCGATTTTCCAAAACAGGAGGTATCAAATGAAGTGAAAGAATGGCGCACCCGAAGAGATTCGAACTCCTGACCCCCAGATTCGTAGTCTGGTGCTCTATCCAGCTGAGCTACGGGTGCGTGGCAGAAGCGGCGGCGCCGCTTGCGTGGGCGATCCTCTAAAGGGTCCTTTCGGACATTGCAAGAGCATTTCTGAAAAAATCGCTCTTTGTCTGCAACGGCCACGCTCCGGCGAAACTCCCGTCACTTCTCACCCTGTGTCCGATTGCGGTAATCATCCAGTGAAACCGGGCGATCGGGGATCTCGATGCGGAACTGGGTGCCGACCGTCGGCTTTTCCACCAGCGCGATCGTGCCGCCATGAGCGAGCACCAATTCGCGGGCGATGGTCAGGCCGAGGCCGGTGCCGCCGGAACGGGCCGAGCCGCGAAAGGCGGCAAACAGGTTCTGGCGCGCCTTCAGCGGCATGCCGGGACCGGTATCGTCCACCGTGATGCTGACGACGCTGCCGACACGCTGGGCGGAAACGGTGATGCGCCTGATGGCGCCGGGGCCGCCCTCGCCCGGCGAAGTCAGCGCCTGCAGGGCGTTGCGGCAGAGATTGTGAATGACCCGGAACAGTTGCTCGCCGTCGGCATCGACCTCGAGATCGGCAGCGAACTGTTCGACAAACTCGATGCCGCTTTGCGGATCGATCGCCAGCATATCCTTGACGTCCTGTGTCAGTCCCAGCAGCCGAACATGGCGGCGGCGCGGCGCCGATTCGCTCGCCTTGCCGTAGGACAGCACCTCCGTCGTATAACCGACCGCGCGGTCGATGGTGCGCAGCAGCTTCGGCGCGAAGCTCTTGACCATCGGATCATCGACATCGACGAGCCGGTCCGACATCAGCTGCGCGGAAGCCAGAATATTGCGCATATCGTGATTGATCTTTGAAACGGCGAGGCCAAGAGCGGCAAGGTTCTTCTGCTGCTTCAGCGTCTTCTGCAGCTCCATCTGCATCGAGGTGAGATTGCGGCCGGCCACCGCCAGCTCGTCCCGGCCGCCGTCGCCGATATAGATATGGGCCGGATTCTCGGGATCGGAGGAGAATTGCTGCATGCTGCCGGTCAGCCGGCGAATCGGGCCGATCAGAATGCGGTTGATCGCAAAGAAGATCAGCGTCGCGGTGAAAAGCGAGATCAGCACCGACAGCAGCAGCACGTTGCGGGAATAGGCGAACATCGCCGTGCGCAGCGGCCGATCCTTCATGACAACCTCGACGCCGATCTTGTTTTCACCAACCGGGCCATAGACGCGGATCATCCTGCTGCCGCCGAAAACCAGGGTGTCGAGCGCGTCGCGGATCGCCGTCAGCGGCGGCACGTCGGTGAGGTCATAGGATTCGTCGACGGAGGTCGGCATGTCAGTCGTTGCCAACAGCCGCGAAGTGCCTTCCTTGCGCAGTACGATCGCCTTGGTGCCGGTCGCCTCCAGCGTTTCCTTCTGCAGAGCGCGCGGCAGCTCGATCGGCTGCAGCCCGTCGATGACGATGGCGGCGGCGGCGGCCGTGTTCAGCCTGTCCTGCAGCCAGCGCATCCGCATGCTGGCGACAGAGGGAAAGAAAATCAGGATCTCGGCGAGCATGATGAAGACGACGGTGAGCCAGAGCAGCTTGCCCGAAAGCCCGCCGAAGAAGCCGGACGGGCACCGCCCCTTGGCAGCCTCGGTGGCTGCTGGGGGTTCTGCCGAAGGATTGTCGCCCTGGTTTCGCACCGGCATTCTTGTCTCGCCCGATCGGCAGCGCTTTGGCCACCCTTACCGTTGGAGCTTTATATTAGACCAATAGGTTCCGCTTTCAAATCTTTGCGAGCAGCGTCACGTCGCCACAAAGAAATGCTGCCGGAGGCGGCGTCGTGATTCGTTATGTTGGTGCAATTGCTCTCTGGTTGGCGCGACGGGCGGCCCCTCATCCGCCTGCCGGCACCTTCTTGGATGCGCAAAATGTAGGATATTGATGCTTGCCGGGCGGGTGGCCGCCCGCCCGGCAGCTGGTTGTCGGATCGTCACCTTCTTAGCCGTTTTGGGCTGTGGGGAGCAGGATCGCAACCGGCTCTTCATCTGGCCCGTGTGGTTGCAGGAACCTTGGGGTTCGTATCCAAGACAGGGACGACGAAGAT
>NZ_JACHYV010000045.1:0-26100 GCF_014193135.1 Rhizobium sp. BK049 | reverse complement strand
AGGAATGCCGTTGCGCTCGCCGCTGCTGGGCGGGCGGCGCAGAGAGCGTCTCGCCAGCTCAGAAATGACTTCGCCGACGCTTCGGTGCTGCTGGGCTGCCATCGCTTTTGCGGCGATCAGGACATCGTCGTCAATCGCTAAGGTCGTTCTCATACCCGCCTCGTCGCGCATCAATCATCACGCATCATATAAAGCAAGTGGTCGGCCGTCTCAAGGTGGATACCGAAAGGACGCGTCATTGCGCCAATTTTCACCAGAACCTGCGAATTTTTGCTCGACATGATGACGGTCGCCAACACGACCTTGCAGGGGGCCGTGAACGATGAGTGCTACCTGCGAAAGGGTGATTTCCGATCTGCGCGAGCCATCGGCTCGCTGGAGGGCTTATTATCCCGAAAGGCTGGCTGTCTTTCCTTTGGCGTGCCGGAAATCGAAGCGGTCCGGCCTGGCGGTAGCCTCACCTACGGCTCGTAGCAGCGGCGTCGCTTAGCGGCGTGCCTCGCACGCCAAATATGACCAGGTGAGGTCAAGGAGCCGTAACGCGACCGCAGCGTCCGCTTTCCGACCAATCGGGGGGCGTACTTTTTCAAGCACCTCCGCTAGAAGCCATGACCGGAAGTCGTATCACTATGAAGGTCGGTTGCGAGGGCTTCACGCTTGAATGATCTGCTCGCGTGGCCTCACTTCCACCATCGCCGCCATCCGTCCAAGGGGACGACGGGATCGGATCGAAACTCGGCGGCGCATTCGATGGCGAGGTGATCAGGCATCCCTCGGAGAAGGGGTGTCGTGTCGGGGTCAGGCCGAGGTAGCCCGCGAGATCGGTTGTCGGGGCAGGGATTCGAACCCCGCGTCACAGCACGAAAGCTGGAAGCAACCTCAGGCGTTCACCGTTTAGCGCGCGACGCTGGTCGCGTCGCGGTCGGGCACATCCTATCTGAACGAACGGCAGGTGGCGGATGACGCCGCCGCTGGACGACTGGAGCAGGTTCTTGATGACTGGACCCCGCCTTACCCGGGCTTATGTCTCTACTATCCCGGGAGACGCAATATCCCGGCGAAGCTGCGCCGGCTCGTCGACTTGATCCACGAGATCAGGCAAAGCAGCGATGTCGAAAGCTCGTCATGACCCAGAAGCTTCGAACGAAGCCCGTACCGAATTTTAAAGCAGGCCTTGAAAAAGTCGTGAGGAGAGAGGGGCTCACGTGGCGAACCTCTCTCCTTGGAGCACAATTTAACGCTGGATGAATGCGAGCATGTCAGCGTTCAGAACATCGGGATGGGTTGCAAGCATGCCGTGGGGATAGCCTGGATAGACCTTCAAGGTTCCGTTCTTCAGAAGCTTCACCGCAAGTTCTGCGGACGCTTTGACGGGAACGATCTGGTCGTCGTCGCCATGCAGGACGAGCGTCGGCACCGAAATCTTCTTCAGGTCCTCGGTCTGGTCGGTTTCCGAGAAGACCTTGATGCCCTCATGATGTGCCTTGGCGCTCCCAATCATGCCCTGGCGCCACCAGTTCTGGATAAGGCCCTGCGAGACTTTCGCGCCTTCGCGGTTAAAACCGAAGAAGGGGCCCGTAGGCAGGTCTAGATAGAACTGCGCCCGGTTGTCGGCCAATGCCTTTCGGAGGCCATCAAAGACTTCGATCGGGGTTCCGTTGGGGTTAGACGGTGTTTGCAGCATCAGCGGCGGAATCGCACTGACGAGAATAGCCTTGGCCACACGGCCCTGCGGTTCGCCGAAGTTGGCGACATAGCGAGCGGTCTCGCCGCCGCCTGTCGAGTGGCCGATATGGACGGCATTTCTGATATCGAGATGCTCGTAGACTGCTGATGCGTCGGCAGCATAATGGTCCATGTCATGACCGTCGCTGACCTGCTGCGACCGTCCATGGCCGCGCCTGTCATGAGCGATCACACGATAGCCCTTCGACAGGAAGAACAGCATCTGGTTGTCCCAGTCGTCGGACGACAGGGGCCAGCCATGATGGAATACGATCGGCTGGGCGTCCTTCGGACCCCAATCCTTGTAAAAGAGATTTACGCCGTCTTTGGTGGTGATGAATGCTTCTGTCATTGCCGTTTCTCCTTCTTGGATGGTTGATACGTTGCTTGTTGCAGCAAACGCCGGGATTCCAGAGGCCAGCGGAAGCGCTGAACCTCCGAGCAAAACGTCTCGACGCGAGACGTTGAATTGTTGATCCTCGGTCATGGTAGTCCTCATGTTGGATGGCATGGCGCACGACTGCTTCTGAAATCAGAAGTTGGTACGAGCGTTGGTTTTCTTCAGACGCCCTTGTAGACAAGGCGCGTGAAGAAGGCGGGGCTGATGATTGCCTTGCCCCATTCCTCGTCAAAGGCCTCCGTCGGGTTGGCTGCGACCGTTTCCTCGACAGAGCGACCTGCGGATTTCAGCCTCGCGACATTGTCCCTGATGGTCGCCAGCATCTCGTGATAGTGCTTGAGCTCATCGAGCGAGCTGAGCGGCTTGCCGTGACCTGGAATGATGACGGTATCCGCATCCACCGCAGCGATGACCTTTGCTGACGCTGCGATTGTTCCGTCTATGCTCCCGCCAGTCGAATAGTCGATGAAGGGATAAAGCCCGTTCCAGAAGATGTCCCCGACGTGGATGACGTTGGCTTCCTCGAATTTAACGGAGATGTCGCTATCCGTATGCGCTGGTCGATAGGCGGTGATGCCGATCTTCGTACCTTCGAGCTCCAGGACCTTGTCGCTTGTGATCAAGGTCGCAGGGATCGCGCCAGAGAAGGCGGAAAATCGAAGTTCCAATCATCAACGCGCTGGGCCTCGAGCAGGTGACGGCGCGTGTTCTCATGAGCATTGATAGCGGCACCCACTGAGTGTAGCCACTCGTTTCCGTCGGTATGGTCGAAGTGCCAATGGGTGTTGATAAGATGCTTGACAGGTTGGTCCCCCAGCTTCGAAAGCGCCTGCTCGATCCGAGCACGGGTTGCCGTGATACCGGCGTCGACGAGGACCTTCCCCTGCTTACCGGTTAGAACGGCGATGTTGCCGCCCGATCCTTCCAGCACGGCAATGTTGCCGCGCACCGGGTAGGTCGTGATGTCAGCCCGGGAAGCTGCATCCCTCAGCGAATCCACGATCGTTCCGGACTTGGCGAAGACATTCGGCGCGAGAAAAGGCGCAACGGAGACGGCTGCAAGGACCCCCGTAAGAAGAGCGCGGCGGCTGACATAGGGTGTGTTGGCGGTGTTCATGGCGAAGTTCCTTGTTGCCTGAGACGATGGCCAGACAGTACGCCTGCCGCCGCATTCGATAATCGGCAAAGTGCACAAGGGATTATTTCGCTTGGCGTAAGAGTTCCGCCAGCGCCCCGTCATGTCGAAGCGCCTTCAACCGCGAATTCCGGAAGCGTGGTGTCTGTGCGCCGCACTGTTGCATCTGGCGTAATGGTCCAGTGCCAAACATGAGTATTCAGCCGGGGGATCGCTCATTGCATCCTGTGTTCACGGATCGGGAATGGACCCGGCCTTCAATCAGGAGCGAACACATGAAACTCTATCACCATCCGCTGTCGGGCCACTCTCACCGCGCCAGGCTCTTCCTTTCGCTGATCGGGCTCCCCCATGAGCTGGTCGAGGTCGATCTGAAGTCTGGCGCGCACAAGCAGCCCGGCTTCCTCCAAATGAACCCGTTCGGGCAGGTCCCGGTCCTGGCTGATGGCGATGTCTTCATCTCCGATTCCAATGCGATCCTCGTCTACCTCGCCAAGAAGTCGGGCCAGACGGAGTGGCTTCCGGAAGATGCCAAAGGGGCGGCCGACGTCCAGCGCTGGCTCTCGGTTGCAGCCGGCGAGATTGCCTACGGACCGGCAGCTGCGCGTCTGGTGACGGTGTTCGGCGCCAAGTTCAACCCCGAAGAAGTCATCGGGCGGGCACATACCATCCTCGGCCGGATCGAGAGCCATCTGCAAGGGCGCGAATGGCTGGTGGGCAACCGCCCGACGATCGCGGACGTCGCGGTCTACAGCTATGTCGCACGGGCTCCGGAGGGCAATGTAGACCTCAGCGCTTATCCGTCCGTGAATGCTCTGCTGGCCCGCGTCGAGCAACTTCCGGGTTTCATCGATTTCGTCAAAACGCCCGTTGGTCTTGCCGCCTGAGCTTCGATAGGGCGTGCGGCACCTCGCACGCTCTCCGCCTTTTTCTGGAGAACGCAGATGTCCATGAAGCTTACAAAACTGCCGACGTGGCATGAAGGCGAGACCTTTATCCAGGAAAAGCTCGGCGTAAAGGAACGCATGGCCTCCGTCGGCCAGCGTGTCGTTCGTGATTTCATGCCGGACCAGCATCGGGACTTCTACGCCCAACTGCCTTTCATCGTTCTCGGGAGCGTCGATCAGGCCGGTGACGCCTGGGCGACTTTTGTCGAAGGCCAGCCGGGTTTCATGTCGTCGCCTTCGCCTGTCATCCTGGATATCCTCGCAAACCGAGATCCAAGCGACCCGGCAAGCGAAGGATTGGCGAATGGCCTGCCGATCGGTCTCCTTGGCATCGAGATGCACACACGCCGCCGCAACCGTATGAATGGTTTTGTCTCGACAATCGACGGTGGTTTTCGCGTCGATGTCGACCAGAGTTTTGGAAATTGCCCGCGCTATATTCAACTGCGCGACTTTAGGTTCGAACGCCAACCGGGAACACTGTTCCAAGGCGAGGCAGAGGAACTGCTTACTCTTGATGATAAGGCACGCGCGGTCATTCGGGAAGCCGACGCTTTCTTCGTAGCGTCCTATGTGGATCGCGAGGACCGGCGTCAGGTGGATGTGTCCCACCGCGGCGGCAATGCGGGGTTTGTCCGCGTCGGTGACGACGGCGTTCTGACGATCCCGGATTTCGACGGAAATCTCTTCTTCGCAACGCTCGGCAACATCCTGCTGAACGGAAAGGCAGGACTTCTGTTCGTGGATTTCACCACCGGCGATATGCTGCAGATGACGGGGAAAGCCGAAGTCATCTTCGATTCGCCCGAGATCGCCGCCTTCCAGGGCGCTGAGCGATTTTGGACATTCAAGCCGACGCGTATTGTTCGGCGGCGTAATGCACTGGCTCTAAGATGGGCTTTCCAGAAGGACGGCTGGTCGCCGAGTTCCTTGATGACGGGCAGCTGGCAGCAGACGGTCGACCGTTTGCGTGCCACAGAGCTTGCTAAAAGCTGGCGGCCAATGACCGTCACCGCGATCGTCGATGAAAGCGCGACGATCAAGTCTTTCCACCTCCGGCCAGGCGATGGCGCAGGGCTGCTCCCGCACGCGGCCGGTCAGCATCTGCCCATCCGCATGAAGCTGCCCGGCGAAGATAAGGCGGTCATTCGCACTTACACGCTCTCGGTCGCGCCGTCCGACGGGATCTACCGCATCAGCGTTAAGCGAGACGGCCGGGTTTCTCAGTTCCTGCATGATACTATTGCTGTCGGCGATGTCATCGAGGCGCGCGCCCCGGCCGGCGACTTCAGCATCGACGCCCGCTCGACACGCCCAGCGGTGCTTCTTGCAGGCGGCGTCGGCATCACGCCGATGCTCGCGATGCTCCGTCACGTCGTCTACGAAGGGCTCCGCAAGCAGTGTATCCGTCCGGTCACGTTGTTCTACGCGGCTCGCTCCAAGGCCGACCGACCGTTCGATAAAGAGATCGGCGAACTAATTGGTGCGGCCAAGGGCGTTGTGCGCTTGGTCAGGGTCCTCAGCGACACTACGGATGCTGAAGAGGGCAGGGACTTCGACGCGGCAGGGCGGATCGATATGGCGATGCTGACGCGGTTCCTCCCCTTCAACGATTATGATTTCTACCTCTGCGGACCTGCCCAGTTCACCCAAGGCCTCTATGACGGACTGCGGGCTCTCAACATTGCTGACGATCGCATTCAGGCTGAAGCTTTCGGTCCGTCGTCGCTGGTCCGCGCGGGGCAAGCCACACCAGCCCTGATGTCTCCCGCCGCGCAGCCGTCCGAAAAATCTGTGCCCGTCATATTCACGAACTCCTTGAAAGAGGCGCGGTGGACGCCTGGTTCCGGCACTCTCCTGGAGTTCGCTGAGGCGCGCGGCCTCGAACCCGATTTCAGTTGTCGGGAAGGAAACTGCGGGACGTGCCGGACGAAGCTCGTCAAGGGCGCCGTCGCTTACGTCAAACAGCCCACTGCGAAGATCGACGCCGACGAAGTGCTCCTGTGCTGCGCTGTTCCTGCCGACCAGGAAGGCGGCCTGCAGCTCGCTGTCTAAGGGCCGATTGCTGCGTCCAGCGTAACGGTCCCTTGTTTCCTTTCGATGTTCAGCAATCGTCCCGACCGGATCATGTTCAATCTCAAGAGAGCGACGTCTCTCTCCCAATCGACAAAGGAGAATACAATGTCACGCATTCCTACCCCCGCAACGATCGACGAAGCTCCAGAAGCCTCTCGTCCGATCCTCGAGACCATCCAGAAGCAGATCGGCTCCGTCCCGAACATCTTCCGTCTGGTTTCCAACAGCCCCGCCGCATTAACCGGTTTGACGTCTCTCCAGGGCGCACTTGGCAAGGGCAAGCTGCCGCCGGCCACCCGCGAACGCATCGCCCTCGCCATGGCTGAAGCCAACGGCTGTGACTATTGCCTCTCGGCCCACACCTTCACTGGCACGAAGTTCGCCAAGCTCGACGAAAGTGAAATCGCTGCCAACCGTAACGGCACGTCGAACGATCCGAAGGCAGCTGCTGCGGTCGAGTTCGCCAGGGCTCTGACGGTCGCTCGCGGGTCCGTCGCGCCAGGCGAAATCGCCAAGGTTCGTGGTGCGGGCTACAGCGATGCCGAGATCGTCGAGATCATCGCCCACGTGGCTCTCAACACCTTTACCAATTACGTGAATGAGGCGCTTGATACCGAGATCGATTTTCCCCGTATTGATCGCGCCGCTGCGTGACGACACGGCCCAAGAGGCGGTGCAAGATGCGCCGCCTCTCACCACAACGGTCAAACATCAGCCTGAGAGGAGTTTATACATGTCCCGTCCCCCGCTTCCCCCATTCACGCAAGAGAGCGCCATCGAAAAGGTTCGGCTTGCCGAAGATGGCTGGAATAGCCGTGACCCTGCCAAGGTCGCGCTTGCCTACACGCTCGATACGCGTTGGCGTAACCGCGCCGAGTTCGTCAAAAACCGTGCTGAGGCAGAGGCCTTCCTGACCCGCAAGTGGAACAAGGAGCTCGACTATCGCCTCATCAAGGAACTCTGGGCTTTCACCGGCAATCGCATTGCCGTCCGGTATGCCTACGAATATCGCGACGACAGCGGCCAGTGGTTCCGCGCCTATGGCAACGAAAACTGGGAGTTTGCCGAGGACGGCCTGATGCGGGAACGTCATGCGAGCATCAACGAACACCCGATCGCTGAAGCCGATCGCAAGTTTCGCTGGCCGCTGGGCCGCAGACCGGACGACCATGCCGGCCTGAGCCACTTTGGTTTTTAGGCGGCTGAGCCAGGAGATGGAAAGATGGCCGGCTCGTCAATCGATCCACGGGTAAGGCTTTCGATAGAGCTTGCTCTTACCGGAACCGGTGCAAGCCCGAGCTTGCTCGCGAGACAGGAGGAAGCCGGACGCGCCATCGGCATGACCGGCGCCGAGATGGACGTGGCAAGGCGGGGCTCAAGCTTCGACTTCAGCGCGTCGATCGCTGTTTCCCTTGCTTTGAACGCCTGCCGGGAAACCCGTCAGCGTGCATTACGCGCTGGCTTATCCGAAGAAACCTGTGCGGAAATAGAACGCATCGCGCGAGCGATCCGCACGCCAACCACGTGATCCGTTGCTGTTTGACGTAATCCCCTTGAGGCTTCGGTTCCATGCATCTAAGTATTGGAAAATAGAGCGCTTTGGGGGAATGGATGGACCGTTGGCAAGCAATGAGGATCTTTGTGAAGGTCGCCGAAACTGAGAGTTTCGCGGATACCGCGCGCCAGATGTTCATGAGCGCTCCGGCTGTCACCCGCGCGGTTGCTTCGCTCGAGGATCTGATTGGAGCGCGCCTCTTGGTGCGAACAACCCGCTCGGTAAAGATGACCGAAGCGGGCGTTCGCTATTTTGAAGATTGTCGTCGGATCCTTGCCGATATCGCAGAAGCAGAAGCGGCCGCCGGCGGTTCCTACGCTACACCGACGGGAACCCTGTCCATAACCGCGTCAGCGCTGTTCGGGCAAATGTACGTCCTTCCGATCGTAACGGATTATCTCGACGCATACCCGACCATGAAAGCGAAGACGCTGTTCATCGATCGACCGGTCAACATCGTGGAGGAAGGAATCGACGTCGCGGTGCGTATCGGCCATCTTCCTGACTCCAATCTTTCGGCCGTGAAAGTAGGAACGGTCCGTCGCGTCATGTGCGGTTCGCCATCGTATTTCGAGCGCTACGGCGTCCCGAAATCGCCAGCCGATCTCAAAGATCACCGCATCGCCGCATCGACCGCGGCCTGGGCTTCACCTGAATGGAAGTTTGGCGACGATCTGCGTGTATCTGTGGACGCGGCTCTGCAATGCAACACCAACGAAGCCGCTATACAGTCAGCGCGTGAAGGATGGGGCCTGACAAGGGTCCTTAATTATCAGATCGGTCCGGCACTCCTCGCTGGAGAGCTGCAGATCGTTCTCAGCGAGTTTGAAGAACCCGCTTTGCCAATTCATATACTTCATCCTGAAGGAAGGCATGCCCCCGCCAAGGTCCGCGCCTTCGTCGATTTGGCTGCGGCGAGACTGCGCGAGAACCGGCTACTAAACTGACGTTGGTCATGCACCGGATGGACGAAATGCGCCGTGCGTAGACGCACAGCGATGGCGTGAGGTCTGAAATCGCCGCTACAAGGCGGCCATGCCGTTCGTGCCAGGCAGGCTTCACGGCTCCAGGCGTAAAAATGGTTTGAAGAATTTGACATCATATCCTTCCGTCGACGCCCGCAACTCAGGATCAGAATGAGACCAGACCTCAGCTTGCATGTCGACGATCGCGAGCATCCCGGCGACATTTCCGCCGAGGTTTGCCAGGTGCTCCAGTCGCGCGGCAGGATTGGCGAACTCTTCATAGACGACCGCCTCGGTCTCGTTGTCATTCAAGAAGATGTCGTAGCGGATTGTTCCCTGTGTCTTTCTCCCGCGCCACTCTAATGCTATCTGCGGCGATACGCTTGAATTCGTCCAGTTTCCCGGGGTGAATCTTCAATCGCACCATCGCCTGGAACCGACCCGACTTCGCCGTCCCACCATCAGGCAGGCAGGGAAGTCCGTGTATCCTGACGCTCGCCCGTCCGGACCCTGACCCAAATAGACGCTGTGGTCGGCTGTATTGAGCGGTGCACCAGTGGAAACACGCTCGATGAAGTCGGGATTGGCCAGTACCATCGCGCCGAAGGATTCGAGATCGGATGCTATATCCTTGCCGATGTCCTCGCGGGGCCGGCCAGGGCGGTTGAGGATCAGTACGTGGCCCCAAAGCTTCCGGAAATCATGAAGGATGTCATCGTCGCCATAATGGACGATGTGAATATAGGCGAGGCCTATTTTGTTGAGTTCCGTGACCAGGTAACGGAACAGGTCCGGACCTTCGTCGCCGTGATCGAGGCCAAAACCGGCAAAGCCGGGAGACAGACGGATCCCCGTTCGATCGGCACCGATCTCAGCGACGATCGCCTGCGCGACTTCAATTGCGAAACGCGCTCGGTTTTCCAGTGAACCGCCATATTGGTCGGCGCGCTGGTTGGCGCTAATCGCGAGGAACTGGTGGATCAGGTACGCGATCCCATGAATTTCGACCCCGTCAGCCCCGGATTCGATCGCGCGCTTCGCAGCATAGGCGTAATCTTTGACTGTCGACTGAACTTCTTCCGTCGTCAGCGCTCGGTGGGTCGGAATGTCTTTCATGCCATCGAGCGTATAAATCTGCTCTCCAGGCGCGATCGCCGATGGTGCAACACCTCGCCGATGGTGGGGCGTATTGTCGGGATGTGACATCCGGCCGGGATGCATGAGCTGGTAGAACACGTGACCGCCACGAGCATGAATGGCTTCGTTGACTGCCCGCCAGCCAGCAACCTGGCCGTCGGTGTATATGCCGGGCGTCATCAGATAACCTTGGCCATCTTCCGAAGGTTGTGTGCCTTCCGTAATAGTGAGCCCGACGCCAGCTCGCTGGCCGTAATATTCTGCTGCAAGTATGCCCGGCGTTCCATCAGCGTTGGCGCGCGCTCGGGTCATCGGAGCCATGACAAATCGGTTCTGCAGCCGGATCTTGCCAAGTGTAAAAGGAGAATGGATGTCTGTCATCGAACTACCTGTGAGGTTCCGGTTGAGGCTGATCGAACCCCGTGGGCGGAGGCGGTCGGCGCCTCCGCACACGTCCTGATCACGGAAGCGGGCTGTCGATCTTTACGAAGTCGTGAGCAATGAGTGGACCGCCGGGCGACTGAAACAGTCGGCTGCAATGCTCGATGTCGCCGAGATCCAGACCGAAGAAACCGAGCTGGTCGATCAGTTTCGCGACCTCTGCCTTTGCAGCTTCGTCGTCGCCCGCGTAAAACAGCACACGCCGTCCACCATCGGCATCCGGGGCTTTCTCCAGGTTCATGAAGTAGTGGTGGTTAAACGCTTTGACGACACGGGCACCCGGCGCCCACTCCTGAATGATTGCGCTCGACGCACGGCCGGCCACATCGATCGGCGGCAAAGGAGGGCGCTGCATCGGGTTGTTGGTATCGACAAGAATTCTGCCGTTCCAACCAGGCAGTTTGGCGAAGATAGCCTGCAGCTTCGGCCAATTGACCGAGACGAAGACGATATCCTTTATCGCTGCTTCTTCAACTGTTCCCGCCGTAATCGACGGACCTGCCTTGGCGACAAGCTCTCTGAGCGCTTCTGGGCCACGGCTGTTTGCGACTGTCGCTGCGATGCCATTAGCGCCAAGACGCTGAGTAATGGCCCCACCGATCATGCCAGCGCCAATGATGCCAATTGAAGGCATTTCAAGTCTCCTGATTTGATTCCATGTAGGTTGGTGCCAGGGGTTCAGTCCCTGGCGGGTCGCAAGAACAATTGTTGCTGATCAGGCAAAACACTCCGTCGTAACCGCAACCATGAGTGCGGAAGACGACACGGCGGTCGATCATTGATTCGGCGGTTGCGGGGAGCTATTGTCGGCTGCCCCGTCACATGTTGTGTGGATAGGGATCGGCCTCAGGCCGTCGTTGCAGCCCGGGCCGCCATCGTCGCCTTTGCCCACCAGACGAGCTCGTCGAGTGCAGCGGTGGCAGACGGGATGAGGTTTTGCTCAATCGTCTCGATAGGCTGGTTTCCAACGGCCGGGAAGATCGTGAAGAAGTCACTGCCGCCGATATGGACCGTGGCATGCGTGGAGACCATGTGCATTTCGATGCCGATTAGACGCAGATGCTCGATTGCGCGTGCGGCACCGACACCACCGTAGCCGATCGCGGTGAATGGCTTGTGGTTCCATTCCTTATAGGCCTGGTCAAGCGCGTTCTTCAGGGCGCCGGTCAGCGAGTGATTGTATTCAGCGACAACGAAGATGAACCCGTCAAAACGGGCAAGCGTCTGCTGCCAGCGAACAGCCCCGGGGTTCTGGCTCGGCACCCATGCGTTGGACGCTACTTCATCAAAGAATGGCAGGTTGAACTCCCGCAGGTCAACGAGCTCAACATCGAGATCGGTGCGCGCCTGGGCCTGCTTGAGCATCCACTGTGCAGGCACGTCAGCAAAGCGGGCTGCGCGGGTCGAGCCGATGATCAGGGCAATCTTCGGCTTGGTACTGGACGTAAGTGACATCGTATTTTCCTTGAGTTGCGATCAGAGCCACTGTGGCATCGGATATGTTCTGCAGAGGAAACATGCCGTATCGGGTTGCCCTACACTAGCTAGCGAAACAGGCACTCGCTGTCGCTTGGATAGGAACACCTGAGGTCTTCGCACGACGGCGAAAAGAAAGAGCCGGACAGCGATCATGTATGTCCGGCTCTTTGGGTCGTACGGGCGGTGGATGACGTTCAGTTTGCGTAGACAGCGGCCGCAGAAGGTCCATTGCGCTTGGCGAAATAGGCATCGAGGCTGAGCGCGCCGGCTCCGAATGCGACGACCTGCAGAAGGCCACCGGTCATCATGACGTTCTTGAAGAAGTGGACCATCGTGTTCTCATCGGCGAGATTGCTGTGGAAGTAGTAGGCGGTGACCAGGGTGAAGATGGCGAGCAGAGCGGCGACCGGCCGGACCTTGTAGCCGGCGACCAGCAGCAATCCGCCGCCGATTTCGAGCGTGATCGCGCCGATTGCACCGAGCAGGGGAAGCGGGATACCGACCATCTGCACAAGGGCTACGGTCTTGGCGAAAGTGGCGGCCTTGGCGAGGCCGAAAAACAGAAAGGGGAGACCGATGAGAAGACGGCCGGCGAGAGGAAGATAGCGAGTGTCAGACATGTTCATTCTCCGTTGGTTGATTTGGATGGTTCCGCATCCGTGTTAAGACGATGCCTGCGGAATGGCACTCGCACTAGCCACCGAACCTGCTACGCGATGTCCCCAAAAGCGGGACAGGTGGCTGCGACTTCGCGAGCACAGTGTTCCCGCTCGACAGCCCACTCGCGAAGAAGGGCTCGGCCGTATCTGCCGTGACAAGCAAAACGTCTGCAGGTTTTATCGCGACGAGGGAGGTTGCCTGGTCGCTGACCGCCGCGATGTCGCCCCTCTGGAGACATTTGCCTCCGATCCTGACGTCGCCTTTCATGACGATAAGTACGCGGGCAATGCGGCGATTGGTGTGGGCGGGAAGAAGGTGCGGACCGACGTCAAGATGCGCATCATGCAGCCAGGCTTTCACCCGCAGAATAAGCGGCGCACGGGTCCGCGCAGCAAGGAGTCTCCATGGTCGAGGCTGCGTTGTGGTAATGTCTGCGAACTGGACCAGCGGCTCGAGTCCGGAACGTTCCGGCCTCAGCACAACGTGGAACGCCTCGACCGGGTCGCGACCCAGAACCCGCTCCTCGTGCTGAAACGCCACGCCCGCATTGATCACGCGTAGCCGGGTCGATGAGATCTTCTCCTCGTGCCCCATGCTGTCGAGATGAAGGACCGTGCCGGAGCGTACGTAGCTGAAAATCTCGTCGTCCCTATGAGGGTGCATCGAGGCTACGAACCCTGGAAGCGCATAGGTGCGCTCGATCTTGCCAATCGATGCAAGGCCGCTGTCATCTGGGCCGAAGGAGAAACCCGGGTAAGTGGTTTCGACCGTGCATCCTTGTTTCCAACTCCCGCTTCGGCGTTCAGGTTTGATTTTCTTCGTGTCCACGTGACGCGCCCTCGATGAATTGGCGGCACTACGGGCCAGCGCCGCAAGCAAACTCAAATACCGTCCTCAGGACTGGCACAGTAGCCAGCGAAAATGCTATTCGCTGTCGCAGTTAGGGGGACAGGAGCAGTGGATGGAAATTGAAGATCTAAGGACGTTCGTGGAGGTGGCGGACGCGGGAGGTGTGAATTCGGCGGCTCGGCGCCTAGGGCTTGCCAAGTCAATTGTCAGCCGAAGGGTGCTGCGCCTTGAGGAGGAACTCGGCGTTCAACTGCTGGCGCGTACCACGCGTGGCGCAGCGTTGACAGAAGCCGGAGCCTTGTTTCGAGATCGGGCCGCAGAGGTGTGTTCGACCATAGAGGCCGCGCGCGAGGAGATGTCGCCAGAGGGGGAACTTCAGGGCCTGCTCCGGATTGCGGCTCCCGCGTCGTTCGCCGCACAGCTTGCGCAATCACTTGCGGAGCTCGGGCGGCGCCATCCCGCACTGCATGTTCATATCCGGTTTAATGATCGATACGTCGATCTGGTTGCAGAAGGTTTCGATTGTGGCATTCGCGTCGGCTATCTGGCTGATTCAAATCTGGTGGCCCGCAAGATCGGTTCACTTGGCGTGCGGCTTTACGCTAGCCCCGACTACATCAATCAGCATGGCGCTCCAGGGACGCCGGCCGATGTCTTGAAACACAATGCGATCACGCCGGGAACAGACGCATGGACCTTCACCAAGGCCGACACAACCGTCACCGTTCATCCGCAAGGGCGCTTCAAGGCTGACAGCGCGCACGTTCTCGTCGAGGCTGCCATCGCTGGAATTGGTATCGTCGCCATGGGTGAGATCGTCGCTGAGCCATTCGTCCAGAAGGGTGCTCTTGTTCCCATCATGACCGATTATGAGCTGCCGCCGGTTGGCATCTATGTCGTCAGACCTCCTGGACAGAACCCGGCGCGCAAAGTCCGGGTGCTCATTGACCTGTTGGCCCAGGAGTTTGCTGCTGTGAGGGTCGCGTAAGAGGCCCGGCTCATAAGGTCGGGCTACGTGTTGCATTTATTCCGCTGAATGTAACAATCTCTTGTTAAATACAAACATTCTCCTCGCGCATCGAAAGGACGAAGGTGTTTCCAGGCAAAACAAGCCGCCTGAACCACCCCTGAGGAGAACCACAATGTCCCGCACTCTTGCCACCCTGCTTCTCGCTTCCGCCAGCCTATTCTTATCCGCTTCCACCAGCATAGCGTTCGCCGAAACGCCCGCGATCACGCAACAGGCGCCCCCCACGACCCACTATCGATCCATGAAGATCGACGGTGTCAACGTCTTCTATCGCGAAGCCGGTCCGGCCAACGGCCCTGTCGTTGTCCTGCTTCACGGCTTTCCGACCTCATCCCACATGTTCCGCAACCTGATCCCGCTGCTCGCAGACCGCTACCGCGTCATAGCCCCTGACTACCCGGGCTTCGGCCAGAGCGACGCTCCCGATCACACCAAGTTCGATTATTCCTTCGGACACTATGCCGATATCGTCGATACGCTGCTGACCCAGCTCGGCGCGGCCAAGTATGCGATGTATCTCATGGACTACGGGGCACCTGTCGGCTACCGGCTGGCGCTCAAGCACCCGGACCGCGTGACCGGCTTGATCGTCCAGAACGGCAATGCCTATGACGAAGGCATCCGAGATTTCTGGAACCCGATCCGTGCCTACTGGAAGTCGGGGGCGAAGAAGGATCGGGAAGCGCTCTCGGTGCTCGTCGCGCCGGAGACAACCAAGTTCCAGTATACCGATGGCGTCAAGGACCTGACCCGCATCAGCCCCGACAACTGGGTGCACGACCAGGCGCTGCTCGACCGGCCGGGGAACAAGGATATCCAGCTCGACCTGTTCTACGACTACCGCACCAACCTGCCGCTCTATCCGCAGTTCCAGGCATTCTTCCGCGACCGCAAGCCGCCGACTCTGATCGTCTGGGGCAAGAACGACAAGATTTTCCCGGAAGACGGTGCTCATCCTTACCTGCGCGATCTTCCCGAAGCAGAGCTCCATCTGTTGGATACCGGTCACTTTGCACTCGAAGACAAGCTGGACGAGATGGTACCGCTGATACGAACTTTCCTCGATGGCAATATCGCGAAGTGAAAACGCTATCGGCTTCCTGGACCGGTCGAGAACGGTTCAGAAAGCTTTCACCATCGAAGCAGTCTTCACCTCCCACGCTTTCTACCCAGTTTTATCGACGCGCCTGCCGCACCTTTTTCCCGCGGCAGGCTATTTTGGTTCGTCTTGACAAGGAGGTGGTTGGCCAAGCTAGCTGCCGACGACTCTTTTTGGATGCAGTAGGCGCAGGTCCGAAGTTCGATCCTCATCAAGAGCTTTACCTCCGCAGCCATTCGCAGGCGGCTTTTGCCAGCCGCCGGATCGTCTGCGGCGGCTGTCATGAACGCATCGCGCATGCGCCGAAGATCGACGAAGCCGCATTCTTGCGCAATCTTCTCCATGGGATGACGGGTCTCCTCGATCATCAGGCGGGCGGCCATGCGCCCGATCATGCTGACGGCGGCTGCGGCAACGCTCGCGCTGATCCCGATCTCGAAAGAGAATTTCTGGGTCCGATGGCCTATGCTATGATGGGCGGAATTGTAGTCGTAACGCTACTGACGCTGCTCTTCCTGCCCTTTATCTTGCCTGGTTTCGCATTCCCCGTGACGGCACACAGCACGACGCGATCTGATGTCTGCCGTTAGAAGACGACCTGTGCTCCTGGGCGGTCAGGTCTTTCCGTCCTGATGGCCCATAAATACTTCCGGCTGGAGAGTTCTCCAGCCGGTCGCAAGGGCGACGGTCACACCAACGTCGTGGTCTGGCCTCCATCCATGCCAATGTTGACACCGGTCACGTAGCTCGCCTGTTCTGAGGCTAGGAATACTGTCACCTGGGCGACCTCTTCTGGAGTTGCCATCCGGCCCATCGGAATCCGCTTTATCGCCGCATCGCGAGCTTCTGCTTCTGTGATGCCGTTTTGCTTCGCGTCCGTCTTCAGCCCCTCGGTGACACGGTCCGTCTCGGTAAAGCCAGGATTGAGGCCAACCACTCGAATGCCTTGATCGCCATAAGCTGTTGCGAGACCGACGGTCGCCAGCATGAGCGCAGCATTGGCCGCTCCGCCAGCAAGGTGTAAGGGCGATGCTGTCTTCCCACCATTGCCGATAATGTTAATCACCACGCCGGACTTCCGCGCTGCCATCAGCTTGATTACAGGGTCGATCACATTGATGTAGGTGAAGTATTTTGCATCCATGGCCGCTCGCCACGCCGCGGGAGTGAGATCGGCCACGGCGGTTCTTTTCGCGGCCCCTGCAGAGTTGACCAAAACGTCGATTTTCCCGAACTGCTTCTCAACACTCTGGATCATGTTGAGCGCATCGGCATCTGACGAGACGTCCGCAGCAAACCCTACTGCGCCCGGAATTCTTTCCAGTGCCCCGTCAATATTTACTTGAGAGCGCGAAGAGATGACAACCGTGGCCCCCTCTTCGCCAAACAGCCGGGCGCATGCAAAGCCAATCCCTTTTGAGCCGCCAGTAATCAAGACCACCTTGTTTTCCAAACCAAGCTTCATCTTTATCGCCTCGCCATTGACAAAATCGTTGAGAATATATCAATTTTCATGTGTCGGGATGATACACCATCGGTGATCGGCATAAAGGCTTGCAGGCTCAGCGATGTATTGCGTGGGCCTCGTAACTCCTAGCAGCGCATGCAGACTTCTACATCGAAAGAGTCGAGTACGCGCTGCCGCTGGCCGACATCCGAATTTTTACAATGACCACGACTAAACTCATAACTTGAGCAGCGGATGGGGCCTGGCCTCGGCCTGAACCTCCCTTTGGAGATCCGCAGCGTTTAAGCGGCGGGTATGGATTGTTCTAAAAGAGGTTCCGGCGCGCCGGTAGGTTGGCGGTGTCGCGAAATATTTTGACCGTATTGCGCAATGACGCCAAATGCAGTTTCAGATAATTTATGACAACCAAAGTCCAGATTTCTCCGCCCATGTGAAATCTGGATGCGCTGGTGTTTGACTCCGACCCCAGTCCAAACACCAGCGCCTTTTCTCCTTGCCGCGTGCTGCGGTATTAAAAACTTGCTGGACCGTCGAATGAGCATCCGAGTACCTGATTTTGCGCAAAAGCTCTTCTATGCCGCAGCGCTTACATCCTTTTTTGCCACTTCATCTCTCGCACAGGGGCTTCTGCCAGCCTCGTCTCGCTGTGACCGTCGTGGAACTGAAGCAAAAATCCGTCGCCTGGAGCTATCACTACTCGGCACGGATTGCGCCTAGCCGTGATGTTGACGTGCGCGGACGGCGGCCGATGCCGAATTGACACCGGGCCACCTGTGACGATTGGCCGGACACCAAGCAGGTCTCGTCCCTAAAATTGCACTCGCCAAAAACCAATCTCGCAAGGTCGATGGAGAATTTCATGAAAATGGACGCCTCTAAGTTTCCCTATGTCTGGGTCGATTTCACTCACAGTCACGCAGAGCCAGAGCATGATCACACGGAAGATTTCGAAAGATTTGAAGCTCTTCTGGCACGGAAGGAAAAATTCGTTTTTCTCAGTCTGACGGCTGAAGAAGATGACCACGAGCACACCCAGGAGGAAAAGAAGCAAGTCTCTCTATGGATGAAAAAGCACAAGCAGGATCTTCGCACATACGTAAAAGGCATGGTTCATATTGAGCCCGGTGCAGCAAAACGCCTGGCGATGAGGGCGTTCGCGGGGGCCTTCTCGAAATTTTGGGGCTATCCGTTGCTCATTGCGGGTTCCGAAGGGGAGGCCCTGGGGTTTGCTGAGCATCTCCTGTTAGATCCGCCCGATAAGTAGAGATCTCGGGAAATCTGCTCCAACCGCAATCCTGAAACGGCCGGACAAGGCAATCATCTCGACGATAAGGGGTCTGGCCGGATTGCAACATATTTTGTCCGGATGTCGATATGCAGAAGTCGAACAAACATGACATACAACATCATCTTTTTTGCCGAAGGCCGATGATGGGCATCTTCCATTGCCGGTTTCGACTGATGCTCTAGGAAACAGTTGTGTCACGAGCGCCTTACTTTGCTGCGATGTTCATGGTGTTCTCTTTCCTCGCGCCGTTGAGTAGCGCGCATGCGGACGGAGTTATGGTTCAACATGCGATGGGTGAATCCCAGGTCAAGAAAGACCCGAAGACCGTTGCGGTACAAGATGTTTCAGCGCTCGACACCCTGTATGCGATTGGCGTTGATGTGCAGGCGGTTCCGAACGATATTTTTGTGCCGTATCTGCATAAATTTGACGGTCCAGAGTATCGCAAGGTCGGCTCCGTCTTTGAGCCGGATTACGAAGCCCTCAACGCGATGGCACCCGATCTGATCATTGTTGGCGGCCGGTCGAGCCCGAAATATGGGGAGGTGTCCAAGATCGGCCCGACAATCGATCTCACTCCAGACCTGAAGGATCGGCTGGGAAGCACAATCAAATATGCGGAAGAATTGGGAGAGATATTCGGCAAGCAGAAAGAGGTTTTTGAACGGGTGACGAAACTAACTCAGTCGGTCGAGTCGGTTAAGGAGAAGGCGCGCGCAACAGGAAACGGCCTGCTGGTCATGACGACAGGCGGCAAGATGTCGGCTATGGGGCCCGGGACATGGTTCGGAATGCTCTATGATACGTTCGGCATAACGCCAGCGGTCAAAGACCTCGGCACCAGCTTCCACGGCCAGATCGTCTCACCTGAATTCGTGCTTGAGACCGATCCCGATTGGCTCTTTGTCATCGATCGCGACGCCGCGATCGGGCAGGCTGGTGCTTCCGCAAAGCAGGTTGTCGACAACGAGCTGATCCGGCAAACGAAAGCCTGGAAATTGGCTCACGTCGTCTATCTCGATCCGGTCAATTGGTACATTGTCAGCGACGGTTTGATCGCGATGCAGGCTATGGCCGACGAGCTTTCCAAAGCTCTGTCCAGCGGTCAGTGAGGGCAAGTTTCGCTGGCGGCATCGCAGTGAAGTATTTCGTCATCGGCATATGTGGTCTCGCGGCGCTCGTCCTCGTCAGCCTCTTGGTGGGCGCAGTGACGTTGTCGCCCCATGATCTGTTCTTCGGGCAGAGCGAAAAGGCGAAATTGATCCTTTTTTCGAGCCGTGTTCCGCGCACGATTTCTCTTGTTCTGGCGGGGGCTTCGATGGCGATCGCCGGCTCCATCATGCAGATGCTGTCGCGGAATCGCTTTGTGGAACCGGGTACGTCCGGCACGATAGAATCGGCAATATTTGGCCTTCTCCTTGTGACGCTGGTTGCACCCGGCTTACCTGTCTTCCTTAAAATGCTTGTGTCGGTCGCAATGGCATTGCTTGGTACCGCCCTGTTTCTGGTGGTGCTCGAACGCGCGCCTTTGCGATCGCCTCTGTTGGTTCCATTGGTCGGCTTGATGCTTGGCGGTGTGATCAACGCAGCCGCGACCTTCATTGCTTACCGGTTCGACGTTCTTCAGTCACTCGTCGGATGGTCGACGGGAGATTTCTCGATGGTGCTTCGCGGTCGCTATGAATTGTTGTGGGTATCATTTGTTGCGGCCGTCGCTGCCTATGCGATTGCCGATCGCTTCACTCTCGCCGGGCTTGGCCAGGACATATCTGTTAATCTCGGCGTGAATTATCGACGAACATTGGTCGTGGGGCTCGGCATCGTCGCCCTCGTGACGGCATCCGTCGTGGCGACGGTCGGCGCGGTGCCATTCGTGGGACTGGTCGTGCCGAATGTCGTGAGCATAATGATTGGCGACAACGTGAGGAGAGCGGTCCCCTGGACGGCGTTACTGGGCGCAGCATTCGTGCTCGGCTGCGACATTGTAGGGCGCACAATCATAAGGCCGTACGAGATACCGTTGGGATCAATCGTTGGCGTGCTCGGAAGCGCCATCTTCTTGCTTCTCCTCAAGCGGGCGGCATCACGATATGGCTGAATCGATCGACAGCCGCAGATCGGCAGTGGTGCTTGTCTTCCTTGCCGTTCTTGCCTCTGTAGCAGCTTTCGCCTTTCTCACGATCGATCTAGGGCCGAACTGGTCCTACGCTGTTGGCCTCAGAACACAAAAGCTCGCAGCACTGGTGCTGGTTGCCTATGCCATCGCGACGTCAACGGTCGTGCTCCAAACGATAACCGAAAATCGAATTCTCACACCGTCAATCCTGGGATTTGACGCCTTCTACATACTCATACAAACGATCCTGGCTTACGGATTCGGCCACCTGTCCATAAGCAACACGAACCCGCAAATCCTCTTTCTGCTACAGACCGGGATCATGGTCGGCGCCTCGGTATTGATCTATCGATGGATGTTGGACGGACGAAAACGGGATCTACAGTTCGTCGCGCTGGCCGGTCTGATGTTTGGAATCCTCCTTCGCAGCGTTTCCAATTTGCTTCAGCGCGTGATTGATCCCGGAGAGTTCGCCGTGCTGCAAGATCGCATGTTTGCAAGTTTCAATCTTGTTCATGCAGATCTATTGGGAATGTCGGCCATTCTGATCGGCGTAGCCTCTCTGATCGGTTGGCGGATGCGAAGCGATCTCGACGTCCTTGCCCTTGGCCGTGACACCGCGATCAATCTCGGGCTGGATTATACCCGAGCGGCAAGGGTGGCGCTTTTTCTGGTCTCGGTGCTGGTCTCTGTCTCGACGGCATTGGTCGGGCCGGTCACGTTTTTCGGCTTGCTTGTCGCACATCTCGCCTATCGGATCGCGGGCACCCACCGCCACGCTTTCATTTTGCCATCAGCGGTATTCATCGCTTCAATCACTCTGATAGCAGGTCAGTTCATGCTTGAACGGTTGTTTGCTTTCACAACGAGCCTGAGCATCGTCATCGAATTTTTCGGCGGCATGGTTTTTCTGTTCCTCATCACCCGGAGAGCAACTTGATCGAAACACGGGCCCTCACAAAGCGCTATGGCGAGGCCGTGGTTGTCGATAACATATCCGTCGGGATCCCGCGTGGCGGAGTGACGTCCATCATCGGTCCGAACGGTGCAGGGAAATCAACGCTCCTCTCCCTCATCAGCCGGCTGACACCTCCAACGAGTGGTGCCGTCACGATCGATGGAACGAGCATCGCCTCCATACAGGGCCGGCATCTGGCGAAGCTTCTGTCGATTCTCAGGCAGGACAATCATTTTTCGGTGCGGCTGACCGTGTCGGATTTGGTGGCATTTGGACGCTATCCCTATTCGCGGGGCCACCTGACGCCAGAAGATCACCAACATGTCGACAAGGCCTTGGCCTACCTCGGCATAGCTGGCCTCGAGGCTCGATATGTTGATGAGCTCTCAGGCGGTCAAAGGCAACGTGTCTTTCTGGCCATGGTTCTTTGCCAGGACACGGATTATCTGTTGCTGGACGAGCCTTTGAACAGTCTGGATATCAAGCATGCTGCAATCACCATGCAACTGTTGAGGCGTGCCGCTGACGAACTCGACAAGACGATCGTCACAGTCCTCCACGACATTAATTTCGCAGCGGCTCATTCTGATCGTGTCATCGGAATGAAGGATGGGCGCATCTTCTGTGATGGGCGACCGGATGAGGTGTTCGCTCCTGACTGTCTATCGAAGCTGTTTGAGATGGAAATGAGTGTCCGGGTCTGGGAAAAGCAGACGATCATCAATTATTTCGCGGCTGTATCGCGGCGGGACTAGAGGCGCGAAACCGATTCAACTGGATGAGGCGGTTCGTGAACCAACATCCTTATTGTGTTCGGTTTCGTTGGTCGGGGAAGGACCGCCGGATCAGGTGCAAGGAGCTGAAGCGCCAATCTCAAAACGAACGTGCTTCAGCCAGGCTGTAGGTTTGGTCCATCAGGTACCGGGCCGGCGGCTTTCCTAACGTCTTTCGAAACATTGTCACGAAACTGCTTGCACTTTCATATCCGAGATCTATCGCGACATTTTGGACGATTTCGCCGTCGCCTAGTCGCTGAAGCGCTAGGACAACATGCAGCTGGCGGCGCCATCGACCAAAGCTCATCCCAGTCTCAACGAGAAGCGATCGGCTCAAGGTGCGTTCGCTTAATCCGATCCTCGCTGCCCATTGGGCTAGAGTCGCCTTGTCGCCCGGATGTTTGAGAAGCAAGTCTGCAAGCTGTTGAAGGGGAGCCGATTTCGGCATCGGAAACGAAAGCTTCACTTCTTGTGCGGCATCTAATTCATCTAACAGAACTGCCAGGATGCGAAAATCGACGTCGAAGAATGGCGCGTCGACAGGCGACAGCGCGCACCTGAGAACCAGTTCCCGCAAGAGAGGCGAAACGGAAAGAGTTGCGCAGGACTTTGGCTGCTTGCTGATCAATTCAGGTTCGATAAAGACCGCGTAGCATTCGATATTACCTGACAGGCGCCCCGAATGAGCTTTCCCCGCGGGCATCCACAGAGCGGAATGGGGAGGGACAATCCACACACCATCGTCTGCTTCGCAAGTCACCATTCCTCTGAGATTGATCAGAAGCGATGCCTTTCTGTGAGCGTGTTGTCCTTTCTCCCAGTAGGAAACGGCCTTTTTTGCACCAACGACGATGAGAGGTTTATCCACGGTATCAGGATCAAATTCGGTCTCGAATTCTTCCAAGACAGGCATTGAAAAACCTCTTCATCATCTTCGGTCAGTATGGGCTCAGACGCAAATGCCATCAAAGCGCTGCTATAGCGTAGCCCGTCAGAAGGACTTTGAAATCCCCACCCCCAAGACGCGGCCCTGGCTCACGGAAACAACCTGGCTTCCGAGGAAACCGGCGGCGCCAAACGTTTCATATCGTTCGTCAAACAGGTTGCGTCCGAAACCGTAGATTTCGAAATCGCCGCCCGCGTCTTTCCAACCCACCCGAGCATTGACGATGCTATATGCGTCAAGGTCAAATGTGGACTGCACATCAGCAGGCCGGGAGCTTCTGTACTGATAGTCGACAGCGGCATTGAACGAGCCGGGCAGGCCCACCATTTCAGCATCCGTTTCATAAGCCAAGCCCGCCGAGACACTCCATTCCGGGATATTGGGAACCCGGTTCCCTTCGAAAATCGAGCTCGCTCCGTCTGAGCCGAGCCGGGTGTGTGTGTAGCCTACGCCCGCGTTGAAGCTCAATTCGTCCGTAATTGCAGCACGCGCCTGTAGTTCGAACCCAGACGTCTCGTAACTCTGGAAGGTCGTGGCAAAGCCTCCAAGGCCCGGATCATAATAGCTCAGGACGCCGTTCTTCACGTCGTTGTAAAAGACACTCCCGTCCAGTTCGAGACGGTCGTCGAAAAGCGCAACCTTGGTGCCAAGTTCATAAGTCCAGTTCTCGGCCGCCGGATAAGCGTCAGCCACAACACCGTTGTTCGGATACGAAAACAGCGGGTAAATTCTGGTCCCATGGCCCCGGGCAATGGAGACGTAGCTCTGTGCGGAGTCGGTCCATTTGTAAGCGAGCGCGGCGCGTCCCGTGAGATAGGTGCCATCGGCATCGCTGTCGCCAGTGAGGCTGGCAACCCGAAGATCGTTGGTCTGTTTGAATTTGATGTCGTCATGGCTCAGACGACCACCAAATGACACTTCCCATTTGTCGCCAAGCGGGACGGAGGCGTCACCGAACAGGCCAAGATTCAGAGCACGAAGATTCGTGTCCATGGTGACAAGACCGGAATAGGGGAACGGTGCGCATTGAGGAGCGGTGCAGCTATGGTCGAGATCTGAGTAATTGAGGCTCCCTCCCACGACCCACCTGATATCATCTCCTTCAAGCGAGTTCAGCCTAATCTCCTGACTGAAAATTTTTTCCTTGTCGACGCCGTGCCAAACATTGCTCCCTACCAACGGGAACAACGACGGAATGAGGACATCATTTGCTTCGGTCCGGGCCGTCATTTTGTTATTCTGAAAGCCGGTGATGGACGTGAGGGAAAAGTTTTCGAACTCGTGCTTGATCGTGAGTCCGACATCAGCATGTGTCGTAACATAGTCCGGTTCTGTTACGACCCCACTGATCGGAAACCCCGACGCTCCACGCAAAAGAGAAAAGGGGGCATTGGAATCGTCACGAAGATAATTTCCGGTCAGGGTGACAGTCGTGTCATCGAGGCCATTGAATTGCAGCCCTCCGCGGAAGGCACCAATTTTTCTCGCGCCGAGATCGTCGGTAAACAGGCTGTCGATATCCCCGTCATAGTGGTTGAAACGAATCGCCATTCGCCCGTTCAAAGCGTCGGGAATGAGCACGCCGCCGAGTGTGGCTTCGCCCATGGCATAGCCATGTTCTCCGTATTCGGTCGTGATCTTTGCCTCGTGTTCGCCGTCCGGCTGTTTGGTGGTCACATTGATTGCGCCGCCAAGCGCATTCGTACCCCAAAGCGTTCCCTGCGGTCCGCGAAGAACTTCAACATGATCGATGTCGAAGAGCATATTCTGAGAACTCATCATACTCTGGGGTATGCCATCAACCGTAAAGCCGATTGTGCCATCGGAAAAGTTGTTCGGCACGCCCAAGGAACTGATGCCGCGGATCGAAAAGAACTGCCTCCCCACTGATGCATTCTGCCACACGACGTTTGGAGACGTTGCCGCAATCGCTCCGCCTGAGTCGAGCGCATTACTTTCAATGTCTTCCGGCTTTACGACGGTGATGCTTTGAGGCACATCCCTAATTTGCTCTTCTGTTTTTCGTGCGGTTATGACGATCGGCTCGAGGACGGTCGCTTCCTGTTCGGTCGCGTCCTGGGCGCTTGCAGGTACAGCCGCCGTGGCCGCTATCGCAAGCATCGACACGCGAGCAAGGCATTTCATCCTATATTTATTTTGGAATCTATTTTGTTCGCCTTGCTGGCCATCCAAATAGCTGCTCATTTTTAATCGCCCCGATTAACTTGACTATTTTAGTCTTCTAATCGGCTTCATGATCACGAGCATTTCGACATCTGGACAAAATATTTTTCATTTCGGCCAAGCCGTTCTGGGGGAAAAGCGCTGTGACATTTTTACGACATAGAGTGCTTCCTTATTCAGTCTTTAAGCTGAGTTAGAGAAGCTTGACTGTAGAAGCGAAACTTCCACGTCTCGCACCGCCTCAGCGGAAACTGCGAGTGGCAAACTGCAGCGCTTTCAACGCATCAGTTGGTTGTTTGGGAGATCTTTTGCAAAAATATGCGCGTCAGTGACGGCTTGCGAAGGTTACTTTCGCGTGTGCAGCTGTAGCAGGCCTCTTCCTGGTATTCATTCGTAACGCGCGACGGCGAGGTCAGTGGCGTCGATCTCTGGTTGCCTGCCTGAAACGAGGTCGGCGATCACCCGCGCGGAACCGGAGCTCATCGTCCAGCCGAGTGTGCCGTGGCCAGTGTTGAGGAAGAGGCAAAAAGCAGTGCCTTTCCTGCCGGCAGCGCTCCTACCACGCCGGCTAGTTGGGGGTCATCGTAGCCAGGCGTGACCATACTTCCCAACTTGGCGCCATCGAGAAAGAAATAGGGCACGAAACGGCCGGTCTGGTCGTGAAGCGGCTTGCCTATGAAGTCCTTGTCTTGTCCATCGAAAGCGTTTGGATTCCAGACCGTGAAAGCCGCGAAAGCCAGGGGGTTGTTTTCGACGGTTTCGGATAAAATGTTGACCTTGCCCCGTTGAAATAATCCATTTTGAAGTAAGCTCTGGCCCGTTGAGAGGACCAGGGAATGAAGCGCAAGCGTTTTACAGACGAACAG
>NZ_JACHYV010000044.1:0-26170 GCF_014193135.1 Rhizobium sp. BK049 | reverse complement strand
ACGGCTAAGAAGGTGACGATCCGACAACCAGCTGCCGGGCGGGCGGCCACCCGCCCGGCAGGCATCAATATCCTACATTTTTCTTATCCAAGAAGATGCCGGCAGGCAGATGAGGGGGCCACACGGCACGCCCTTCATTGCCTGGCTTCGCTGAGCACCAGCGAAGACAAAATGAACGCCCCTCACCCAATTACGTCCGGCTGATCGACACCCCACCATCCGCCAGCATCGCCGTCCCGGTCACGAAGCTAGACAGGTCGGACGCCAGGAAGAGCGCCGCATTGGCGATCTCTTCTGGCAGCGCCATGCGTTTCAACGCATGAAGCCCATTGACGAAGGCGAGCAGTTCCGCGGTGGCATCGGGCGCGTTAGTGATGCTGGCAGGCGTATCGGTCCCACCAGGCAGCAGCGCGTTGACGCGGATTTTGCGGGACGCGAGTTCAACGGCCAGCACCTGCACGAGACCGATTAAGCCGGCCTTGCTCGCCGCATAGGCGCCCATGCCGGGCATGCCGGCAGTGTAGCCGACGAAGGTGGAGGTGAAGATCAGCGAACCACCGCCCTCTCCCATCGCCGCCGACTGGTACTTGGCGCCGAGGAAGGCGGCCGTCAGATTGGTCTCGATCGTCTCGCGCCAGCCCTCCAGTGACACTCCTCCGACCGGCCCCATCTCGCCGAGTCCACCGGCATTGTTGAAGGCGATATCGAGCGTGCCGAACCGCGAAACCGCTGTTTCGGCCAGCCTTGCTTGCAGCGCCTCGTCCCTGACGTCGCCGGCAATGGCGACAGCCTCCCCGCCCTCTGCCTCGATCTCGGCGACGACGGCATCGAGTGCCTCCTGCCGCCGGCCGTTGATTACCAGTCTCGCGCCTTGGCGTGCAAAGACCTTCGCGGCCGCACGGCCGATGCCCGAGCTTGCGCCGGTGATGATCGCGGTTTTGTCGTTCAGAAGTGTCATGTCCGTTTCTCCTCAGTTGTCGAGGCATCCCAGATCTCAGACATCAGTCGATACAGCCACCCGTTTCCCGCGCGCAAAGGCAAAACTCGCCGAATGCGGATGGTCTCGATCGGCGATCAGTTTCGCAACCGGGTTGGGAAGGAAATCATAATGGCCACATCGGATTCGCGAGCTAGATCGGCATTTGACGCAAGTTCCATACAGTCGCCTGCCGTAACGTCAGCGTCATTGTGCGCTGCATCATCGATTTATCCCGGGTGTGACATTCATCCGATTCCCTTCATGTATCTTCGCGACTAAGAAGGGGAGCACAGGTAAAGGGAATCTCTTCATGTCGCGGTCACGCAATACCGAGGGCGCCATCTATATGAGCATGGCGATGGCCGGCTTTTCCGCGAGCGACGCACTCTCCAAATCGGTGATCGCCCATATGAATGCGGGCGAGATCATGTTCCTGCGCGGCCTTTTCACAAGCCTGCTCGTCTACCTGATCGCCAGGAAAATGGGCGCGCTGCGCTCCTGGCGCGTCGTGCTGAAGCCGATGATCATTCTCCGCATCATCTGCGAGATGCTCTCTGCCGTCACCTATATCACCGCACTCGGCATGATGCCGATCGCCAATGCCTCAGCGATCCTGCAGTCACTGCCGCTGGTCGTCACCTTCGGCGCCGCGCTCTTCTTCAAGGAGCCTGTCGGCTGGCGGCGCTGGTCGGCGATCATCGTCGGCCTCGTCGGCGTGATGATCATTATCCGCCCCGGCCCCGAAGGGTTCACCGCCGCCGCCCTCCTCTGCGTCGGTGCGGTCATGACGACGGCCGGCCGCGATCTCGCCACCCGGTCGATCGATCCGCAGATTCCATCGCTGATGATCACCGTCATCACGGCGACGTCAATTTCCTTCTTCGGCGCGTTGCTCATCCCGGTGCTCGGCGCTTGGCAGCCGGTCAGCCTGACCTCGCTCGGGCATCTTTTGCTCGCCTCGGTGCTCGTGCTCGTGGGATACCAGTCGGTTATCCTTGCCATGCGGACCGGCGAAATCTCCTTCGTGGCGCCCTTCCGCTATACAAGCCTGATCTTCTCCTCGCTGCTCGGCTTCTTCTTTTTTGCTGAAGTGCCGGACAGCTGGACGCTCGCCGGTGCTGCAATCGTCATCGCTTCCGGCCTGTATACGTTCTATCGTGAGGCCAAGCGCCACGTTTCGCCGATCGCGCAGGAGTCCGAACCGCGCGTGCCGGTGTGAAGAATTCCGAGGCAGGATGATGGCTGAGTTCTCGTTGGACAGATTCGCTATAGCAGGCGTCGTGCTGGCCGGCGGCCGCTCGCAGCGAATGGGCCACGACAAGGCGGCGGTGATGCTCGGAACGGAGAGCTTGCTCCGCCACGTGCTGACCCGGCTCGAGCCGCAGGTCTTTTCCGTTGCCGTCAATGCCGATGTCGCCAGCGAGAACGTGCCCGTTGTTCCCGATCTTGTTGCCGGCAAGGCCGGGCCGATGGCCGGCATCCACGCGGCAATGACCTATGCGGCCGGCCTTCCCAAAATCAGCCATGTCGTTACTGTTTCGGTCGATTGTCCATTTTTCCCGACCGATCTCGTCGCCCGGCTGGCGGCTGCGCTCGAGCGCCCGTCGCAGATCGCCATTGCCGCCTCCGAGGGCCGCAGCCATCCGGTCTTCGGTCTCTGGCCGGTGACACTAGCCAGCGACCTGGAAGACTGGATCGCTTCCGACGAGAAACGCCGCGTGCGTGACTTCCTGTTGCGGCATGACGTTACGGAAGTGGCATTTCCGCTGCATCCGACCCGCGCCAGCGTGCTCGACCCTTTCTTCAACATCAACACGCCTGACGATCTCATCGAGGCGCAACGCTGGCTGGAGGCCCTGCGCACATGACCGCACCGAAAATCTTCGGCATCGCCGGCTGGAAGAACTCGGGCAAAACCGGGCTTGCCGTCCGGCTGGTAACGGAGTTCACCCGCCGCGGCTACCGGATCTCGACGATCAAGCATGCCCATCATGATTTCGACATCGACAAGGTCGGAGCCGACAGCTACCGTCACCGCCAGGCCGGCGCCCACGAGGTCACCATCGTCTCCGGCACTCGTTATGCCATCATGCATGAGCTCCGCGGCGCGCCCGAACCCGAGTTCAAGGAAATCCTCGCACGGCTTGCCCCTTGCGATCTCGTTCTGATCGAAGGCTATAAGCGCGAGCCGATCCCGAAGATCGAGGCGCGACGCCTGGAGGCCGCCAATCGCGAGCCGCTGGCGCCGACCGATCCTCATATCTGCGCGATCGCCGCCGATCACGCCGTACCAGATACGTCCCTGCCGGTCTTCGATCTAGACAACACAGGCGCCATCGCCGATTTCATCGCGGCTGTCGTCGGCCTTGGACAGGTTAGCGCCTGAAGCACCTGCATTGCGGCCAGGTCTCAAAATCGGAGGCGCCGCGCTTGCCATTGCCTTGGTAATTTCCTTGGCGAGTTGAGTCTGATTATAGGGCTTTGCCAATCTCGGAAGATCAATGTCCGTGCCGGCGGGAAGATCGGCGTAACCTGTCGCCAGAACGATCGGCAGGTGCGGGTACAGGCCCCGCGCCGACTGGGCGAGCTGCGCGCCCGTCATGCCGGGCATCGAATAATCGGTGATCATCAGGTCGAAATGCTCACCGCTCCTGATGAGCTCGAGCGCCTCAGAGCCGGAATTTGCTTCGACGACCTCGTGGCCGAGATCTTCCAGCATGTCGACCGAACTCATCGCGATCAGCGCATCGTCATCAACCAAAAGAATCCTCAACCTCGACGCGGCTTGAGGTGCAGGCAATTCATCGACCGGCCGCTCGGGGCACAGTCCGGTCGCCGGAAGCCACAACTCCGCGGTCGTTCCCACCCCGACGTCACTTTTCAGAACAAGAGCGCCGTTGAGCTGGACGGCAAGCCCGTGGATCATCGACAGGCCCAGACCTGTCCCCTTTCCGAGCTCCTTGGTCGAAAAAAACGGATCGACCGCCTTCTTCAGCGTGTCCGCATCCATACCGATGCCGCTATCGGCGACCGCAAGCACAAGATAGCTGCCCTCGCCGACATCGCGATCATTACCTATAACCTGTTCCTCGCGCAGGGATATGCACAGCGTGCCTCCTTCCGGCATCGCATCACGGGCATTGACCGCAAGGTTGAGCAGCGCCAGTTCCAGCTGGTTCGCGTCGGCGAGCGCCGGCGGCAACGCAGCCGGCAGCATGGTCTCGATGCTGACCGAGGGGCCGACCGAGCGCCGCAGCAGGTCGTTCATCCCAAAAACCAGCTCTGCGAGATCGACGGGCTTGACCTGCAGATCCTGCTGTCTTGCAAAAGCCAGCAATCGCTGCGTCAGCGCCGCTCCCCGCCGTGCGCCCTGCAGTGCACCCTCGACGAGACGCGTCGCCTTTGCATCTCCGGCGACATGCTTTCCCAGCAGCTCCAGATTTCCAAGAACGACCATCAGCAGGTTGTTGAAATCATGGGCGACGCCACCCGTGAGTTGGCCGATTGCCTCCATTTTCTGGGATTGGCGAAGCTGCTCCTCGGCGCGCTCACGCTGGGCAACCTCCTCGATCAGGGTCTGATGGGCAGCGTTGACCTCCCTCGTCCGCTCCCTGACGCGTTCTTCGAGATTTTCGTTGAGCCGTCTCAGATTTTCCTCGGCGGTCTTGCGAGCCGTGGTGTCGGAGCAGACGCCGACGAGCTTCTTGGCGGAACCATATCTGTCGGCATAGAGCTGCGCGTGGACCTCTGTCCAATGCAAGGATCCATCCGGCCAGATCGTCCTGTGCTCGATCGAATAGTCCCGGCCGGTGTCGATCGTCTGGCGCAGGCTTGCCTGCACCAGATTCCGGTCCTCGGGATGGATGCTTGCGATCAGATCGTCGTAAGTCACTTCATCGTCTGGATCTCGGCCGAAAATCGCCTTGCATGTCGCCGAGACGGACAAGGCCATCGAGGACAGTTCCAGCTCCCATGCCCCGAGACGACCAGCGGCGAGCGCCGTCTGCAGCCGCCGCTCTCCCTCGCTGAGGGCCTCGAGCTGCGCGCGCGCTTCGTACTGGCGCTGACGTCCCTTCAGGGCGGTCCGGGCAACGCTGATGAAGGACGTTGCATGGAACGGCCTTTCGAGGAAGGTGACGTTGCCGAGTACCTCGGAAAGCCTGGCCGCACCTGGATTTCGCTCAGGCCCGCCACCCCGCGTGGTCAGCACGATGAACGGCAGGTCCGACCAGCTCGGCTGTGCCGACACCCAGGCGGCGATCGCCTTCAAATCGCTCGACCGAACCGCTTCTTCCGTCAGAACGCCGAACGCGATGTCATCGCTGAGTGACGAGGCGAACATGGAGAGGTCGGCCGCGGCAATGGATGCCAGTCCGGCCTCTTCGATCAGCGAAATAGCCACCCAGGCGTCACGGCCGGCGGGGGCGTAGATCAGTGCTTTCGGTTTGCCGGAATTAGGAATTGCCGCTATCCCCACCATCGCTCGACAGCAGCGGCGCCGAAGTGCCAATGAATTCAGGCACGCCGCGAAGCACGCCCTGGAACCCGATGAGGGGCTCTCCAAGCGTCAGGCCGGAAGCGTCGATGCGATACTCCCGGATGGTATCTTCGTGAAAGCCGGTCCGCTTCTTGATCACCGAAACCGCCCGCCGTACCTTTCCCGCAGCCTCGAAGTAGCGTAGCAGAATGACGGTATCGGCGAGATATGTAACGTCGACGGGTGCCTTCATGTCACCAACCAGTCCGTGTTGGGCGACGGTCAGAAAGGTGTTGGCGCCACGCCTGTTCAGATATTGCAGCAGCTCATGCATGTGAAGGATCAGCGAGTTCTCATCCGGCATTGAAGACTGATATCCGTTGATACTGTCGATGATGACTGTTTTTGCTCCCGATTTGTCGACGCAGTCGCGCACCCGGTGGGCGAATTCGCCCGGCGACAGTTCGGCGGCATCGAGCTGTTCGATGTGGATTTGATCCGCATCCCTCATCGCTTCGAGATCGATCCCGAGCGCCTGCAGGCGCGCAAAGAGCAAGCCGAGCTCCTCGTCGAAGATGAAGGCCGCCGCCTTCTCGCCCCGTGCGACCGCCGCCGCCAGGAACTGAAACGAAAACGTGCTTTTGCCTGTGCCGGAAGGACCGAGGATAAGCGTGCTGGAACCTCGTTCAAGGCCGCCCCCAAGAAGAAGGTCCAGCTTCGGGATATTGCAGGAAATCTGATCACGGAGGTACGTCGATCTGTGTTCGGCGGCAACAAGACGGGGAAACACCATGACGCCGCCGGTCTGAATGATGAAATCGTGATAACCGCCCCGGAAGGCTTGTCCGCGATATTTTATGATCCTTAGACGTCGGCGCTCGGAACCGTAACTCGGCGCCAGTTCCTCGAGATGGATGACGCCGTGAACGACACTGTGCACCGTCTTGTCGAGCACGTCGGAGGTGAGATCGTCGAGCAGAAGGACCGTCGCGCCCCGTCGGGCAAAATAATGTTTGAGCGCCAGGATCTGGCGACGGTAGCGAAGCGAGCTTTGTGCAAGCAGCCTTATCTCGGAAAGGCTATCAACAACCACGCGGCGAGGATTGACGCGTTCGAAAGCGGCAAAAATCTCCTTTGTCGTCTCCCCAAGTTCGAGATCCGACGAATAAAGCAGGCTCTGCTGCTGATCGGCATCAAGCAGGCTTTCCGGCGGCACGACCTCGAAGACCTCGATATTGCCGTCGATCAGCATCCCATGCGACGCGGCGCCGGCCCGCAATTCGCTCTCCGTTTCCGAAAGGGTGATGTAGAGTCCGCGCTCACCAAGCCGTGCGCCTTCGATCAGGAACTGCAGGGCAATGGTGGTTTTGCCCGCTCCCGGATTCCCTTCCAGTAGAAACACGTGGCCCGTGGAAAGTCCGCCCGCCAGAATTGTGTCCAAACCGGACACTCCGGTCCGAGCTTTCGTGGCAGGCACAGCAGTATTCATTCATTGTTTCCTTCAGTTTTTATTTGAAGTAGCGGCGACCGATAGAATGTCAAATCGGCCGCGCAGTCCCATTTGCCGCGGCTTCAAAGAGCTATGGAGGTCCGTTTGGGAAGGTCGTCGGCGCTGATCTGCATGCGTGGGCTGTCGGCCGGGAAACAGGCCTCTATCGCCGAAGGCGAAGGGCATCCACGACCAGCGCGAAAGCCGCCGAAGCATGCCGGCGGCTCGGATAGTAGAGATGGTAGCCGGGAAACGGCGGGCACCAGTCTTCTAACACGCGCGTGAGCCGGCCGCTGGCAACATGCAGCTCCACGGCATCCTCCGGCATATAGGTCAGCCCCGCTCCGGCGAGCGCCGCGTTCAGCCGCAGCGCAATATTGTTGAACACCAACTGTCCTTCGACGCGAACCTTCAGCTCGTGTCCGTCCTTCTCGAACTCCCACGCATAGATGCCGCCATAGGTCGGCAGGCGCAGGTTGATGCAGTTGTGGTCCATAAGATCCTGCGGCCTTAGAGGTTTCGGCCTTCTTTCGAAATAGGCGGGAGCGCCGACCACCGCCATGCGCATGTCAGGGCCGATGCGCACCGCGATCATGTCCTTCGCCACCTGTTCCCCCAGCCGCACGCCCGCATCGTAGCGTTCGGCGACGATGTCGGTCAGGCCGTAATCGACGATGATCTCGACATTGATATCGGGATAGTCAGGCAGGAGCTTTTCAAAAGCTGGCCAGAGCACCGTCTCCGCGGCATGCTCGCCGGCATTGATGCGGATGGTGCCTGCCGGCTTCTCGCGGAAAGCGCTGAGAGCTGCGAGTTCGGCCTCGATCTCGTCCAGCCGCGGACCGATGGTGGCGAGCAGGCGCTGACCGGCCTCCGTCGGCGAGACGCTGCGCGTCGTGCGCGTCAGCAATCGCAGCCCAAGCCGCTCCTCCAGCCCCCGGATCGTGTGGCTGAGCGCTGATTGCGATACGCCCAGCTTCCCTGCCGCCTTCGTGAAACTCTGTGCGCGGGCAACGGCAAGAAAGACGACGAGATCATCAATGGCTGGGCGCGGCATTTATGAAACTTTCTCATAGGTCCTTGCCGCTGTTACCATCTAATCCGAGCCAAAGCCACGCGCTACCTGTTCTAGAACGCGGACAATCCTGTCCGGACCGCAGACACAGGAAGCACGATCATGGAAATCAAACGAAATTGTTCGCAGCCTTCGGCCAGGGGGCCGAAAGACTGGTTTACCGGCACGGTGCGCATCGACCCGCTGTTTTCCGTCACCGGTCCCGCTCGCGCCGCCGGCGCCAGCGTCACTTTCGAACCCGGCGCCCGCACCGCCTGGCACACCCACCCGCTCGGTCAGACGCTGATCGTCACGGCGGGCTGCGGCCGCGTCCAGCGCGAAGGCGGCCCCGTCGAAGAGATCCGTCCGGGAGACGTCGTCTGGTTTGCGCCGGGCGAACGGCATTGGCACGGCGCGGCGCCGACGACCGCGATGACTCATATCGCCATCCAGGAACAGCTCGACGGCAAGGTCGTCGATTGGCTGGAGCATGTCACCGACACTGAATATCAAGGCTGAAAGGAAACGGCGATGCAGATCCGTCAACTCGGAAAGAGCGGACTTCAGGTCTCGGCCATCGGTCTCGGCTGCATGGGATTGAGCTACGGCTACGGCCCGGCGACCAACCTTCAGGAAGCGATCGTGTTGATCCGGCAGGCTTTCGAAAGCGGCGTGACCTTCTTCGACACGGCCGAGGCCTATGGCCCCTATAAGAACGAAGAGCTGCTGGGAGAGGCTCTGGCGCCATTCCGCAACGAAGTGGTCGTCGCCACGAAATTCGGCTTCGACTTCGATGCCAATGGCGGCCAGAGCGGCATGAACAGCAGGCCGGAGCACATCCGAGCGGTTGCCGACCAGGCGCTGAAACGCCTGAAAACCGACGCCATCGACCTGTTCTACCAGCATCGCGTCGATCCAGACGTGCCGATCGAGGACGTCGCCGGCACCGTTAAAGCGCTCATCACGGAAGGCAAGGTCCGGCATTTCGGCCTCTCTGAAGCAGGCGTCCAGACGATCCGCCGCGCCCATGCCGTTCAGCCGGTGGCTGCGCTGCAAAGCGAATATTCGCTCTGGTGGCGCGACCCTGAACAGGACATCCTGCCGGTGCTCGAAGAACTCGGCATCGGCTTGGTTCCGTTCAGCCCGCTCGGCAAGGGATTCCTCACCGGCGCGATCAGCGAGACGACCACCTTCGACAGCAAGGATTTCCGCAATATCGTGCCGCGCTTTTCGCAGGAGGCGCGAAAGGCCAACCAGGCCCTCGTCGATCTGCTCGCGGATATCGCCGCGCGGAAAAAGGCCACCTCCGCTCAGGTAGCACTCGCATGGCTGCTGGCGCAGAAGCCCTGGATCGTGCCGATCCCCGGCACCACCAAGTCGCATCGCCTCCAGGAGAACATCGAGGCCGTGCAAGTGGAATTGACGTCCGAGGATCTCGCCAGCATCGAAAGCGCCCTCGCCACGATCAAGGTCGAAGGCGATCGTTATCCCCCGCATCTGCAGGCAAGGGTCGATCGTTGATTTGAGAAGCAGCCGCTCCCTGCGGCCGCTTTCGTGATTCGCATCATTTCCTCGGCGCCGGCGCATTCTCCTGGAATGCCGGTATTGTCTCAAGCTTTGCGACGATTTCCGCGATGTTGGGCCATTGGACGAGATCGAAGCCCTGGCGACGAGCGCTGATTGCCTGCGGGAAGAGGAAGATATCGGCAATACCAGGCCGATCCCCGACGGCAAAGGCGCCCTTCCTGCGGCCGGCGATCATCCTCTCGACGGCGCCCATCCCCTCGCCGATCCAGTGACGGTTCCAGGCGGCAATGGTATCAGCATCCGCCTGGAAGGCCGTCTTGAGATGCAGGCCGATCCGCGGCGGTAGCAGCGCATGGATCTCGGCTGCGATCGCAAGTGCGATCGCGCGGGCTTGCGCCCTGTCTTCGGCGTTATCAGGCAGGAGCGGCGGCTGAGGCTGAACCTCGTCGAGATATTCGACGATCGCCATCGACTGGGTGATAAGAACACCGCCATCGGTCAGCAAGGCCGGTACCAGCCCCTGCGGGTTGACGCTGCGATATCCGGCCTGCCGGCTCTCGGCCTCTTCGCCGAGGATGGTAACCGGATGCGCTTCGGCCGTCAGTCCCTTCAGGGCGAGCGCGATCCGGACCCTCGATGTCGCCGATGAAATCTCGTTTTGATAGAGCCTCATACTCTTTCTCCTTATTGGCCCGGGGACGTCGCGGCCACGAGGCCCGCGAGCGGCGACGGCTCCTGCGAGCTTACGTCGTAGATGCAGGGCGCCGCAAAAACCACCGCTCCCAGAATGCAGATGATCATCAATCTCATCAAACCCTCCATCGGCGAGGCCGACGGCCTCGCCCTTGTTGTCTTACTTGCCGGCAACCTTCGGCGAGCCGTTACAACCAGTCAGGCGGCGATCAAATCGACATCGATATTGCCACGTGTCGCCTTCGAGTAGGGGCAGGTCTGATGGGCTTCCTCGATCAACGCCTTCGCGACATCGGTTTCAATGCCGGGCATGCTGACCTTCAGCCGGGCCTGCAGGAAATAGCCGCCATTGCCCGTGCCGAGATCGACCTCCGCGTCGACGGCAAGGTCTGCCGGCAGCTTGACGTTCCGATTGGCGGCGGCAAAGCCGATCGCGCCGATGAAGCAGGCCGACCAGCCGGCGGCAAAAAGCTGTTCTGGGTTGGTGCCGGCGCGCTTGCTGCCGGGAGGCGACAGCTTGATGCTCAGTTCACCGTCGTCGCTGTGGGAAGCGCCTTCGCGCCCGCCGGTGGTGTGGGTCTTGCCGGTATAAAGCACCCTGTCGATCTTTGTCATGGAACACTCCTTGTGTTGCGTCGCTTTCAGCGACTGGGCCGCCTTGTGCGGCAGGGCTGACGGAGGGTGGTGTGACCGGCGGATGTATCGCCCATGTTTCTGAAATTTCCGGAAATGTCACAGAATGTAGCGTCGGCTATTCCATACATCTTGCCTTACAAATATCATGCAATTTTCACGCATACGCGGACATCATCTGATGGTGACTTCCGCCGCCAGTCCGCCACCGGAGCGATTGTAGAGCCTCAGAGATCCGCCGATCTTGGCCGTCAGTTGCTGGGCGATTGCCAGCCCGAGACCTGTGCCGCCCGTCTCCCGGTTGCGGGATTGCTCGAGCCGGAAGAAGGGCTGCATCGCGGCTTCGAGCATATCATCCGGAATGCCGGGTCCGCGATCCATAACGCTGATGACGACGGAATTGTCAGCGCCTCGCTCGACGCTGATCTCGGCGGCGCCGGCAAACTTCAAGGCATTGTCGATGAAATTCGACAGGATACGGCGAAGGGCGTGCGGCCTGGTGAAGGCGGCGCCTTCAACCAGACCGACGACCGTAACGGCCTTTCCAGTGTCCTGATAGTCGTAGGCTATACTGTCGATGAACGAGGCGAGATCGATGCGGGCGTTCTTCTCTCCGCTGCCGTGGGCGCTGCGCGCATAGGCGATGCCGTCCTGGACGAGACGCTGGATCTCGGCGAGATCATGCACCAGCTTGTCCTTCTCAGGTGAATCCTCCGCCATGTCGGCGCGCAGCCGCATGCGGGTGATCGGCGTCTGCAGATCATGCGAGATCGCCGCCAGTATCTGCACCCGTTCCTCGAGATAATGGGCGATCCTCTCCCGCATCGCATTGAACGCTCTTGCCGCATGCGCCACCTCGCTCGGACCGGCCTCGCTCAAAGCCTGACCGTCCTTATCAGGATCGAGCGCATCGGCAGCAGCGGCGAGCTCGCCGAGCGGCCGGATCGCCTGGCGGACCGCAAACCAGGTGCAGAGAATGAGCAGCGCCATCTGGATCGCGAAAACATAAGGCAGCCATGCGGCGATCGGCATCACGCCTCTCGGTGTGACATCGATCGTCAGAGGAGTTCCGTCGCTCAGCGTAAGATGCGCCTGCAGCCGGCTCACCTCACCCGGAATCCGTTCGACGCGGATTGGAAAGCGATGCCCGGCGGCCGCCTCTATCTTTCCTGCGATCTCCCTCGCCTTGCTGGAGCTGTCGGGCGCACCGGCAAGGCCAGTCCCAAGTTCGAAACGGTAGTTGCCGCGGCTCAGCCAGTCCAGAAGGTCGCCGCGCTCACTTGCCGGAAGCCGATCGAGAACGGCAATCGATGTCGCGACGTCGTTCTCCAGCGTGCCGAGCATCACCGCCTTTGCCGACATGTAGCGCTCCATGTAGAGAACACTGAAGGAGAGCCCATAGGCGAAGGCCAAACCGATCAAAAGAATGAGAAATATCCGCGATCGCAGAGTTCTCGGCCACGTCAGGTTCGCCAGGATGGGAATATCGGCTCTCATCGGCGCGGCTCAGAAATTTCGACCGGCACCGAGAAGACATAACCTTCGCTGCGCACCGTCTTGATATAGGTCGCCTCGCGCGCATCGTCCCCCAGGCGCTGCCGCAGGCGGCTGACAAGAAGATCGATCGAGCGATCGAAGAGTTCGGCGTCGCGGCCCTGCGTCAGGCTCAGAAGCTGGTCGCGGTTGAGCACGCGCTGCGGATGGTCGATGAAGACACGAAGCAGGCGGTATTCGGCACCGCTCAAGGCAATCGCGGTCCCTTCCTTGTCGAGAAGGTGACGTGCGACCGTGTCGAGCCGCCAGTCACCGAAGGTCAGCAATTGACCAGCCTCACTGATCTGCAGGTTGGGCGGCAGCATGCGGGTACGCCGCAGCACCGCCTTGATGCGGGCAAGAAGCTCGCGCGCGGCAAAGGGCTTGGCGAGATAGTCGTCGGCGCCCATCTCCAAACCGAGGATTCTGTCCATCTCGTCGGTGCGGGCCGTCAGCATCAGGATCGGGATCGCCTTGTGCCGGCCGGCGCGCAATTCGCGGCACAGCACCAGCCCGTCGTCGCCGGGCATCATCACGTCGAGCACGATCAGGTCGACGGCATTCGCTTCCAGAAAACTGCGCATCTGCCGCCCATCCGCGGCAACGCTGGTCCTGAGGCCATTCTTCTGCAGATAGCCCGAGACCAGCTCGCGGATTTCACGATCGTCGTCGACGATCAGGATGTGATCGACATGATCCATATGTGCCTTATTCCTCAACGATTACGGCCGCGCCTACCGCCTCTTTCGTATCGAGGCGCCTGACGCGACCTACGCATATTCCGCCGGCCCCGGCAACGTGCCTCTATCGTCGATCAGAAACGATCGACGTCGATGACCGCCTGCGCGAAGGCCTGCGGCGCCTCCTGCGGCAGGTTATGGCCGATGCCGCCGCCGATCGTGCGATGCTCATATTTGCCGGAGAATTTTCCGGCATAAGCGGAAGGTTCCGGATGCGGCGCACCGTTTGCATCGCCTTCCATGGTGATCGTCGGCACCGAGATCATCGGCAGAGCGGCAAGCTTCTTCTCATAGGAATCGTATTTCGCCTCGCCGTCGACAAGCCCCAGGCGCCAGCGGTAATTGTGGATGACGATCTCGACGTGGTCGGGATTGTCGAAGGCGGCAGCGGATCTGTCGAAGGTCGCATCGTCGAAATTCCACTTCGGCGACGCCGTTTGCCAGATGAGCTTTGCAAAGTCGTGTGTATTGCTCTGATAGCCCAGGCGGCCGCGTTCGGTGGCGAAGTAGAACTGGTACCACCAGGCAAGTTCCGCCTTCGGCGGCAGCGGCTTCTTGTTGGCCTCCTGGCTGCCGATCAGGTAGCCGCTCACCGATACCATCGCCTTGCAGCGCTCGGGCCACAGCGCGGCCATGATATTGGCGGTCCGTCCGCCCCAGTCGTAACCGGCAATGACAGCCTTTTCGATCTTGAGCGCATCGAGCAGGGCGATCATGTCGGCGGCAAGCGCCGAAGGCTGGCCGTTGCGCGGTGTCTTGTCATCGAGGAAGCGGGTCGTGCCGTAGCCACGCAGATAAGGCACGATCACCCTGTAGCCGGCCGAGGCAAGCAGCGGCGCGACATCGACGAAACTGTAAATATCGTAGGGCCAGCCATGAAGCAGCAGCACGACCGGGCCATCCACCTTTCCAGCCTCGGCATAGCCGATATCGAGCACATCGGTTCTGACCTGCTTCAGCGCTTCGAACGACGTATTGGTCCCGGCCTTTACGCCAGGCAGCGCTGCGCTAGAAGACTGCGGCTGTTGGGCTGCGGCCGCTCCGGCCACGCCGAATTCGACGGCTGCAAGTGCGATTGCCGTCATGCCGAAGAAACGGCGGCGGTGATGATTGATTTGCTCTGACATCTGTCTCTCCTGTCGAATGGATCACGGCGCTCAGATGACGTTCGGCTTGTATCGCCCATATGTCACAGGCTGCGGATTTTGAATGCGAGTGTAACCTCCGCCTGCCGAGATACATTCTGATACAAAAGCGCCGCCTCGGCAGGGCATCCGGCGGGCTATGGCCGTTTTCACCGCCGCCTGTGCGGAAAGGCAGCTTGTATTCTTTTGTATCGCGGGCACTCCAGCGCGATAGTTCGGTACATTTTCGCATCAAACCAGACACATCGGAGATACCTCCGCCAGGCTATCTCCCAGCCGTTGCTGGTTCAGGCGCATCGCCGTCCAGAGCCCGATCAATCGGTTTCAAAGGAAACGATGATGACACTTCTGATCATTGCCTATCTTGGAGGCGTGCTGACCATCCTCAGCCCCTGCATTGTCCCCATCCTCCCCTTCGTCTTCGCCCGAGCCGGTCAGCCCTTCGTCAAGAGCACACTGCCGATGCTGGCCGGCATGGCCGCCACTTTCGCGCTTGTCGCCACGCTTGCCGCCGTCGGCGGTAGCTGGGCCATTCGCGCCAATGAATATGGCCGCCTCGCCGCGATCGTCCTGCTCGGGCTCTTCGGAGTGAGCCTGCTGTCGCCGCGCTTCGCGAGCACGCTGGCCCGCCCGATCGTCGACCTCGGCAACAATCTTCTGGACGCCAGCGGTGGCGGACGCACTGCGCCGTCGGTCAGGAGCGCGCTCATCCTCGGCGTCGCCACCGGCCTGCTCTGGGCGCCCTGCGCCGGACCAATTCTCGGCCTTGTGCTGACCGGCGCGGCATTGCAGGGCGCCAACCTGCAGACAACCGCCCTCTTGATTGCTTATGCCGCCGGTGCTGCGACGTCGCTTGCCGTCGCCTTGCTGATCGGCGGTAAAATCTTCGCCGCGATGAAGCGCTCGCTCGGCGTTGGCGATCGAATCCGCCAAGCTGTCGGCGCTACCGTGTTGGCGGGCGTGGCGGTGATCGCGCTCGGTCTCGACACCAGCCTCTTGGCGCGCCTTTCCTATGCCAGCACCGCCTCGCTGGAACAGACCCTGCTGGACAGGCTGCATGCCAAGCCCGTCGCCGGCACGCCCTCTGAGGTGGCGAGCAGCGACGCAATCATTCCCGGGGCCGATGGAAGCAAGCCTTTCCACAGTGATCTGCCCGTCGAAGCTTACGCGCCTTCGTTCGACGGCGCGGTCGAATGGCTGAACTCGAAGCCTCTGACCAAGGAGCAGCTGCGGGGCAAGGTGGTGCTCGTCGACTTCTGGACCTATTCCTGCATCAACTGCATTCGCACCATTCCTTATGTCAGAGCCTGGGCGGAAAAATATGCGGATCAGGGCCTGGTCGTCATCGGCGTGCACGCGCCGGAATTTGCCTTTGAAAAGAAGATCGACAACGTCGAGAAGGCTGTCGGCGACTTTCAGATCGGCTATCCCGTTGCGATCGACAATGACTACAAAATCTGGCGCGCCTTCGAGAACAGCTACTGGCCTGCCGCCTATCTGATCGATGCCAAAGGTCAGATCCGCTATCACCATTTCGGCGAAGGCAATTACGGCAGGACTGAAAAGGCCATCCAGGACCTACTGCGCGAAACGGGCAACCAGATGGTGGAAACGGCCCCGGTTGCGCCCGATGCCAAGGGTGTGGAAGCGGGTCCCGACCTCGCCAACATCGGCTCCGGCGAGACCTATCTCGGCTACGCACAGGCCGAAAATTTCGTCTCTCCCGAAGGGCTGCAGGCCGATACGCCGCAGAACTACTCGATCGCCAAGCCCGGCATCAATGCATGGGGCCTGTCTGGCGCCTGGACCGTCGGTAAGGATCAGGCAACGCTCGACCAGCCGGGGGGCGGCATCGCCTATCGTTTCAGCGCCCGCGATCTGCACCTCGTGCTCGGACCCGGCGCCGACGCCAAACCGGTCCGTTTCCAGGTGAGGCTCGATGGCAAGGCGCCCGGAGCCGATCATGGCTCTGACATCGACGCCGACGGCAATGGCACGGTCACCGCAACGCGGCTTTACCAGCTCGTTCGCGAGTCCGGCGCCGTCACCGCCCGCACCTTCGAAATCCGCTTCCTCGATCCGGGCGTCCAGGCTTACGCCTTCACCTTCGGCTGAACCCTAAGAATTTCAAATCCCGCCCTTCAACATCACCAAAAGGAGTGACCCCATGAATAAGCATCTGATTTTCATCGCAAGCCTTGCATTTGCCACCGCCGGAATCGCCTTTGCTGCCGAGGCTGCGGCGGTCAAGAACATCGTGATCGTCCACGGCGCGCTGGCCGATGGCTCGGGATGGCGAAAAGCGACCGAGATCCTCGAAAAGCGCGGCTTCAACGTCACCGTCGTCCAGGAGCCCCTCACCTCGCTCGACGACGACGTGGCGGCAACGAAGCGGGTTCTCGAACTCCAGACGGGACCGGTCCTGCTCGTCGGCCACAGCTATGGCGGCATGGTAATCACTGAAGCTGGTCACGATCCACATGTCGCTGGCCTCGTCTATGTCGCAGCATTCCAGCCCGACAAGGGGGAAAGCCTGCTGAGCCTCGCCAGCTCGAGGCCGGCCGGCAGTATGGATATCAAGGAAACGAACGACGGCAAATATCTCTATCTCGATCCGGGCGCCTTCGCCGCGGCTTTCGCGGCCGATCTGCCGAAGGCCGAGGCCGATTTCCTGGCAAGATCGCAGGTCTTCGCCGCCAAGCAGGCCTTTTCGGCCAAAGTCGGAAGTCCGGCATGGCGGACGAAGCCGAGCTGGTCGGTCGTCGCCACCGAGGATCGCTCCATCAATCCCGAGCTGGAGCGTGACATGGCCAAACGAGCCGGCAGCGACATGACCGAGATCAAGGGCAGCCACGCCGTCTTCGCATCCCAGCCGGAGAAAGTCGCCGACGTGATCGAAAACGCGGCTACGAAAGCCGGCCGATAGAGAGGGTAAGACAAGGCCGCTTCCCCTTCTCCCGGCGGGAGAAGAGGAGGTCAGCGCCCCTCCCTGACGCCAGGGAGGGGCGGATCAGCTACTGGTTGGCGGCGACCGGACGCACCAGCGGAGTGACGCGACGGATGGTGACGCGGCGGTTTTCCTGTTCGGGGCCCGACGTGTTGACCTTCAGGTAACGTTCGCCGTAGCCCTGCGTCGCCATGTTTTCCGGCGGAATGCCATAGACGTCGGAGAGCACATTGGCGACCGATTCCGCCCGCTGGTCGGAGAGGACCAGGTTGCTCTGGTCGGAACCGACGGCATCCGTATGGCCCTCGATCAGGAAGGTCTCGCTCGGATCTTTCTTCAGCACCTGGCTGATCGCGTCGGCAACCTTGCGCAATGTCCGCGCCTGGGTCATCGGGATCTCGGCGCTGCCGGTCGCGAAGGTGATCGTATCGAGGTCGATGCGGCGCACCTTGTCGCGAATACGGGCAGAATACTTCACTTCGTCAAGCGAATAGACACGCTCCACCTGCTCGACGGGCGGCTCACTGAGGAATTCGTAATAGTCCCGGTCAGGATCGCTGCTGGTGTCGATGATATAGTCGTTAAGCGGGACACGCAGCCGCATCGGCGGCAGATCAGCGCCCGGGTCATCGAAATAGCCGCGATCAGGATCCTCGTAGAGATCAGGTGAGTAGTAGAGCACGTATTCGCGCCCGCGGGAATCGACGCGCGACCGCTGGATGATGTCGCCGTAGCGGTTGCGAATGGTGACGATCCGATAGCCTTCCGGCCGGGTGATGATCTCGCGATAGCGATTGTCCGGGAGCTCTTCATAGATCGGCCGTTCACCGTCGCGCAGGAACCGCCTGTCGTCGTCGCTACGCACGATCACCTGATTGTTGTACTGGATGATCACCCGGTTATCGTCCGTTTGATCCTCGATGCGCGCTCCCTCGGGACGGGCAAATTGCGGCCGGGTGTCGAGCCTCGTACCCTTCTCGCTGGTGACCGCCTCGAGCTTGATCGCCGGCGCCGCAGCGGCGGCAGGAGCCTGCGCATCCGCATCCGAGGTCGGCACCTTCACCTCCTGGCTTTCGGCCCGCAGCTTGTCCCGGTCACGGCGACCTTCCCGCCCCTTGCTGCGATCGGCATCCTTGTCGCTGTCAAGCACGGCGGCACCGTTCTCGACCGGCAGCACGACGGTCTCGTTGCTCTTGGCCGGATCTGCTGCGATCTTTTTCCGGCGCTCCAGCTCCTCGGGAGATACCTTTTCCGGTGCCGGAATGGCCTGCTCCACCTGCTGTCCGCCGCTGGCATCCGGCAGCGGCTGGGCCGTGTCGGTGGCGGGCGCAGCCGGCTGTTCGCCGGCGGGCTGTTTGGCGGCGGGTTGCTCAGCGGTGGGTTGCTCAGCGGTGGGCTGTTTGGCGGCAGGCTTGGCAGCCGTGCCATCCGTCGGCGCTTCGGCAGGCGCAGCTTCGGGAGCGGCCGCCTTGTCTTCGGCTGGCTTCACCGCCGGGGCTGCAGCCTCGCCCTTCTTCGGCTTCTTGGCTGGCGCTTCGGCAGCGGGTTTTGCTTCCGGCTCAACTGCAGGCTTGGCCTGTTCCTCGGTGGGCGTCACCGCCTCGGGAGCGGCGGTCTCGGTCTTAGCCTTGCTCTTATCTCGGCTCTGGGCCTTGTCCTGACCCTTCTTGCCGCCTTCCGGCTTGACCTCGGGCTGGGCCTGTTCGGTCTCCGGTTGGGCTTGCTTTGCCGCCGGCTGCTGTTCAGGGGCCGGCTGAGCTTCCGGCTCGGCCGGCTCAGTCTGCTGCTTCTTCGGCTTTCTCGGCTTTTCCTGCGTTACCGGCTGCTGTTCTTCCTGTTGCGGCTCGGCCTCCGGCTGGGCTGCCTGCTTGGCTTTCCGCTCCGGCTTGCTCTCGGCCTTCGGCGCGGGCTCCTCCTTCGGCGCTTCGGCCTTCGGCGGTTCCGGCTCCGCCTTGGGTTCGGGCGCAGGCGCCTCCTTGCGCTCGGCCTTCGGCTTCTCGGCAGGCGCCTCCTTCGGCTGCTCGGCGGCCGGCGCCTGTTCGGCCGGGGCTTCCCCCTTCTGCTTGCGCTTCTTCTTCAAGAGTTCCTCTTCGGAGGGCGCGTCCTGCGCCACCTCGAAGCTGCCCTGTTCGATCTGCCGCACGGCCGCAGCCTCGGTCGTAGCGCCGCGCGCGGCCGCCACTGCCGATGCCGGCTGCAGCGCCAATGAGAGAGAAAGCAGCGGGAAAGCTGCGCTTGCAAACAATCTTGATTTCTTGCCCATCGGGTTTCCTCGATCCTGTTTGAGCTTCCTGAAGGCCGACAGGCCTCGGTTCGCCCCTAGTTTCGCAATGAGGCGAAACGGCGAATTGGCAAAGTGCCAAACCGCCGATTTGTTCCGTTTCTAGGAATCAGCGGATTAACCTCCGGTGAATGTTGCAGTCTGCTTTCGTTCATCTCACCTGTTATTTGCACCGCACAATTGGTGGGAATTTCTGTTGCATTTCCGTGAAAAAAAGTCTGATTATCGCCGCAAGGCGGTGCCCGTCACCGTTGAACAGCAGCCGTCAGCCCAAGAGAAAAAAGCGCGATGGCTACCAACAGAGAGGATCCTCATGCATATCTCTACCCGTATCTTCGCGGCAGCCTCGATCGCGGCAATGTCGCTCTTTGCCGGTTCGGCCATGGCCGATGGCGAGAAATACGTGATCGGCACCGATTCGACCTATCCGCCCTTCGAATTCGTCGATGCCAGCGGCACCATACAGGGCTTCGACATCGATATCGCCAAGGCGCTCTGTGCCGAGATGAAAGCGGAATGCTCCTTCGTCAGCACCGATTGGGACGGCATCATCCCGGCTCTGAACGCCAAGAAGTTCGATATGATCGTCTCCTCCATGTCAATCACGCCGGAGCGCCTGAAGCTCGTCGACTTCTCCAACAAGTACTACAACACGCCTCCGGCCATCGCCGTGCCGAAGGATTCGAAGATCACTGACGTTGCCGGACTCAAGGGCAAGGTGATCGGCGCACAGACTTCCACGACGCATGCCAACTACGCCGAGAAGCACCTCGCCGATACCGAACTGAAGCTCTATCCCACCGCCGACGAATACAAGCTTGACGTTTCCAGCGGCCGTGTCGATGCCGTCATCGACGACGTCGTCGTTCTCTCCGAATGGGTCAAGTCTGACGCCGGCGCCTGCTGCAAGATCCTGACGACCCTGCCGGTCGACAAGGAAATCAACGGCGAAGGCGCAGGCATCGCCGTCCGCAAGGGTGATCCGCTGAAGGAAAAGCTCAACACGGCGATCGCAGCGATCCGCGCCAACGGCGAATACAAGAAGATCCAGGACAAGTACTTCGATTTCGACGTTTACGGCGAATAAGAAATTCGGTATCTGGCCGATCAAGCGAATGGCGGAAGGCTTGCTCTTCCGCCATTTTTGTTTGACAAAGGTGGCAAGATCAAAACGGCAAAAGCCGTGAGGGGAATTCTCGCATGGGCGGATTGTTTTCCGCGCTTGGCTCCTTCTGGAGCTCACTTGTGCACATTTTCGATCCGCTATGCGGACCCGTCGGCATCTTCACCTGGTTGGGTCAGTCGACGATACTTGCCTGTGGCGATACTGGCTGGGGCGACGAGATCGCCCTTGGGCTGCAGGTCACCGTATCGGTGGCGATCGTCACCCTGCCCATCGGCCTCGTCATCGGTTTCCTCGTCGCGCTCGGCCAGCAGTCGGACGAAAAGTCCCTGAGGCTGGCGGCCGGTATCTATACGACGATCTTTCGCGGCCTGCCGGAGCTTCTGACGCTCTTCATCATCTATTACGGCATGCAGATGCTCATCCAGTCTCTCCTGGAGCTTGCCGGCTATGTCGGGCCGCCTGTCGAGATCAATGCTTTCTTCGCCGGCGTCATCGCGCTGTCGGTCGTCTTTTCCGCCTATTGCTCGGAAGTACTGCTCTCGGCCTTTCGCGCCATTCCCAAGGGCCAATATGAGGCCGGAGACGCGCTGGGCCTGCATCGCGGCCGCACTCTGCGCCTCATCGTTCTGCCGCAGCTCATACGCATCGCGCTACCCGGCCTCACAAATCTCTGGATGGTGCTTCTGAAAGACACATCCTACGTCTCGATCATCAGCCTTGCCGACATCCTGCGCCAGACGAATGTCGCCGTGCGGGTGACCAAGGAACCCTTCTTTTTCTATGGCATCGCCTGCTGTCTCTATCTGGTGCTCGCCATCCTCTCCTCCTTCCTGCTCGCCTATGTCGACCGCTGGGCCAAGCGTTCGGAGGTCCGTCGATGAGCTACGCCGAAACATTGATCCCGCCGCAGCCCGCGCCGCGCCAGGTGGCGAAGCCGATGACGGCGGCACGTCTTGCCGGCTGTATCTTCGTCGCATTTTGGGGCCTGCTGGCAGCGCTGCTGATCTTCACCGTCATCAGTGGCTGGGATATCGAGAAATTCACCCGCTATGGCCCCCGCTATCTGCACGGCCTCTGGGTGACGCTCAGTCTTGTAGCCATTTCCGTGGTCTGCGGTGCACTCCTGTCGCTGCCGCTTGCTATGGCGCGCTTGTCGAAAAACAAGCTGCTGAACTGGCTTTCCTATGCCTATATTTATTTCTTCCGCGGCACACCGCTGCTTGCCCAGCTCTTCCTGGTCTATTACGGCCTCGGCGTATTCCGCCCCCAGTTGGAAGCCGTCGGCCTCTGGTGGTTCTTCCGAGACGCGTGGTATTGCGGCCTGCTCGCCATGACCATCAATACTGCGGCCTACCAGGCGGAGATTCTGCGCGGCGCAATCGAAAGCGTACCGCACGGGCAGCGCGAAGCAGCGGCTGCCCTCGGAATCCATAGGAGCATCGCCTTCCGCAAGATCATCCTGCCGCAGGCCTTCATCGTGGCGCTTCGCCCCTACGGCAACGAGATCATCCTATTGATCAAAGGCTCGGCCGTGGTGGCCATCATCACAGTACTCGATCTGATGGGCGAAACCCGCTACGCCTTCTCCCGCACCTTCGACTACCAGACCTATCTCTGGGCAGCGATCTTCTATCTCACCATCGTCGAGGCGCTGCGCCATCTCTGGGCCTGGATTGAGCGTCGCCTGACGCGGCATCTGAAACGGTAAGGCATAACGCCGAAAAGTATAATCGTTACTGGGACAGGAATTGCTCAAACCGGCCTGGCAGCACTCGCTCCGTGATGCTGCCAAGCACTTGAAAATAAAAAAGAATACTTCCTCTGCAACGTATCTGTTAAGCTTGCGTTAACCATTCGCATGTTTCCATTTCATCTAACGCTAATAAAGCGCGAGTGGGAACGAGAAGAAGCTGAATACGATGCACAAGGACATGGAAAAGCAACTGCAGGGTTACGGTCTGACCACCGCCCAGATCCTCTACCGCTTGCCGGATCACCCTACGATCCTGCAGACTTATGTCTGGCAGGATTATGACCTCGCCCCTGATTTTCCCGAAATGCGGGGTTTTCTGAAGTTCTGGCAGGAAAAGCTCGACGGACCGTTGCATTCGGTGCGCTACGTCCACCGCAAGCTGATCTCGGCCACCGAGTGGCGGGCGCTGAAGGGCGAGTTCATCCTGCACTGATCTGAGCGCGTCAGACATGCGCTTCGCCGTGGCCGAATTCGCCTTCGTCACGGTCCGGGCGCAGCGCGAAGAGGAGGATGCCGAGGTAGAAGACGACGACGCCGATGATGACGGCAAGGCCGGGAACCGGCCCGAGCACTGCGTTGTCGATGACATAGGTCCAAGACTGCGCCTGCAGCGCTGGCATGCCCTCCGTCTGTAGCTTCGGCGTCGTGATCTTCAGACACCATGCCAGAAACAGGATGAAATACATCCAGCCGTAATTACGCTTAAGCCGCCGGTGCATCGCCTCATGATAGCTGAGCAGAAAACGCGGCTTGCGCAGGCTGTTGGCGATGACCGTCGCCCATTCGCCCCGGGCCGCCGCGTCAGGCGCCAGGATCTGCGCGAAATAGTTTCGTTCGATTTGCCGGATTCGGGCACGGTAGATATCAAAGAAGCGGTAGCGCCGCGCCTCGATCATCAGAAGCAGCGTCACCAGCATGATACCGAACAACAGCACGCCGTGATGCGAGGTGGGCGTCGACAACGACACCGAAAGCAGCGCCGCCACCACGGTGATCGCCCAGTTGGACGTCCGGTCGATGCGGTCGCGCCAGCTCGTCATCCGCCCGAGCTCACCGCGGTAATAGTGGCTAAGTGTATTGGTGATCTCGCCCGGCGTCGTGGGCAGCAGCAAAGGGCGCTCACCCTCTTCTTCCCTTGCCGGTCGCATCCTGTCTTGCTCCGCTTTCATGGCATTTCCTCCCGTCGTCTTCTTTTCGGTCATTCTGCGCCTGTAGCCGCGCCATTGCAAAACATCGAAAGCCGCCTTAGAGCCATGCCTGAAAACAGAAGGACATGAACCGCGATGGCAAAGAAGATCGACGAAGAAGCCCTTGCCGAGGCCTATAACCGCGCGCTGGCGCTGGAGAAATCCGGTGATGTCGACGCGGCGGTGGCGGCCTATGAGGACGTTTTGGCGATCGATCCCGAGGATCACGGCGGAGCCGCCGTGCGCATCGCCGCGATGGGCCGCGGCGAAATCCCGGTCAAGGCGCCTGACGCCTATGTCGAAACCCTGTTCGATCAGCATGCCGAGGTGTTCGAGGACGTACTCGTGGAGCAACTCGGCTATCACGTGCCGATGCTGGTGCGCCAGCGCCTGCAGGCATTGAAGCTCGGGCCGTTCAAGCGGCTGCTCGATCTCGGCTGCGGCACCGGTCTCACCGGCGGCGCGCTGCGGGACCTGTGCGAGGACATGACCGGCATCGACATATCGGAGAAGATGGTCGAGATCGCCCATGAAAAAGATCTTTACGAGACGCTATTCGTCGCCGAGGTCGAGGATTTCCTCGACGACAACGACGAGGAGGCGTTCGACCTCATCACCGCCACAGACGTGCTCCCCTATCTCGGCGCGCTCGAGCCGCTCTTCTTCGGCGCCACCGAAAACCTGATACCGGGAGGCCTGTTCATCTTCTCCTCCGAAACCCTTCCCGAAGAGACGCTTGCCGGCCGCGCCTATATGGTCGGACCGCATCAGCGCTTCGCCCATGCCGATGCCTATGTCAGGGAACGTCTGACGGCGACCGGTTTCGAACTCGTCGAGGTATCGGAGATCAACGTCCGCATGGAAGACGGTCAGCCGACACCGGGCCACCTGGTGATCGCTCGATACATCGGCTGAGGGAATAGTTGCACGACTAGCGAAGTATCTATTGCGCGGCGCTTTCGGACCTGATACTTAGTCCTTCGGTAAAGTTTTCTACCGGATAAGAAAGGTCGCCGCATGTCGCTCGTGCTCTATGGGCATCCGCTCGCCTCCTTCTGCCACAAGGTGCTGATCGCGCTTTATGAAAACACGACTCCGTTCGAAAATCGCCTCGTCGATCTGTCCGACGAGGCTTCGCGCGCCGATCTCTTCCGCTTCTGGCCAATCGGCAAGATGCCGCTGTTGAGGGACGAGGCGCGCGACAGCACCATTCCCGAAACCACGATCATCATCGAATATCTCGACCATTACTACCCCGGCCCCGTGCGCCTGGTGCCGCTGGAGATCGATCGGGCGCTGCAGGTCCGCCTCTGGGACCGCTTCTTCGACCAATATGTCCAGGTGCCGATGCAGACCCTCGTCAGCCATCGCCGGCGTTCCGAGGGCACGGCAGACGAAATAGAGATAGCCGCCTGCAAAGCGACGCTCACCACTGCCTATGCGATGATCGAAAAGCAGCTGGGCGAAAGACCTTGGATAACAGGCGATGCCTTCACCATGGCCGATTGCGCTGCAGCCCCGGCGCTCTTCTATGCCGAGACGCTGGTCCCGTTCTCACAGGAGCAGCCGAACCTTGGCGCCTATTATAACAGGCTGCTGGCGCGCCCGTCCTTTGCCACGGCGCTGGAAGAGGCCCGCCCTTATTTCAAGTTCTATCCCTATCAGGACAGGCTGCCCGCCCGCTTTCGGGATGCGGCGGAATGATCGAAAACCAGGCGGATCTCGACCGCATGTTCCACGCGCTTTCCGACCGCAGCCGCCGCGGGATGATCGACCGCCTCGGCCGCGGCCCGGCCTCGGTCACCGAACTGGCCGCACCGCTCGCCGTCGCCCTGCCGACGGTGATGAAACATCTGCAGGTGTTGGAGGAGAGCGGCCTCGTGCTGTCCGAAAAATCCGGCCGGGTGCGAACCTATCGCCTGCAGCAGGATGCGCTCGCCGCTATCGAGCGCTGGGTGGAACAGCGAAAGACCCGCTGGAACGCCGCCTTTGACAGGCTGGATCAATTTCTCGCCGATGAGCCGGAGACCCTCCCCGAATGACGACACGCTCTGCCGAACATACCACCTTCGTCATCGAGCGCCGCCTGAAGGCGCCCGTCGCCCGGGTCTTTCGCGCCTGGTCGACGCCGGAGTCGAAGCGGCAATGGTTTTCCTGCCACGGCGAATGGGTGCCGCTGGAATATGCGCTCGATTTCAGGCCGGGCGGGACAGAGAGGAACTATACCGCCGACACCGATGGGCTTCTGCACGCCTATGACGCCCACTACATCGATATCGTGCCGGATACCCGCATCATCTATGCCTATGAGATGAAGCTCGGCCAAACCCGCATCTCAGCCTCGCTCGTCACCGTCGCCTTCAACGTCGAACCCAGCGGCACCAGAATGGTCTTCACCGAGCAAGTCGTTTTCCTCGACGGCTACGCCGACAACGGCGCTCGCCTTCAGGGCACCGAGATCGGCCTCGACAATCTCGAGCTCTTTCTCGAACGCAAGGCAAGCCCAATTCACTAGAGCACGCTTCGATTTTTCAGAATCGCAGATTCGCAAATCAGCTGAAATATGATTCTCTGTCCTACCGGAAAAGGACGGCCGGCAAGGATGA
>NZ_JACHYV010000043.1:0-29484 GCF_014193135.1 Rhizobium sp. BK049 | reverse complement strand
TGGATGCTGGCCTCCATTCCAGCATCCAGCATGAATCACAAATCTGCTGATTTGGGAATCCAGAACCGATTCCGATAAGCAATGATCCGCTCTAGCGAGGCGGTGCCCCAGTGGGGGAGGGTTGGGGGGACTTTCTTGACCCTAAACTCCGCCCTGCCAGACCTTGATCGCCTCGACTGGCCAGATCAGCATCAGCACGTTGAGTGTCAGGTTGTCGCGGATCATATAGCCCGTGAAAATCTCGAAGAAGATGGCGACCGCGACCGTCAGCGCCACCGGCGCGCGCCAGGCGAAGAAGAAGCCGAGGCACATGAAGACGGTGTCCATTGCCGAATTGAGGATGCTGTCGCCGTAATAATCGAGCGCGATCGTCGCCGTGCGGTAGCGGTCGATGATGAGAGGCGAGTTTTCCAGCAGTTCCCAGCCGGACTCGATCACGAGCGCCAGGAGCAGACGCGCCATCAGCGGCTTGCGGCGCAGGAGCAGAAAGCTCAGTCCGTAAAACAGGAGCCCGTGGATGATGTGCGACGGCGTGTACCAGTCCGACAGATGTTGCGAATTGCCGCTGGTATTGACCCCGCCCTCCCACAGCTTGACATAGCCGCAGGCGCAGATCGGCACGCGGCCCATCAGATGTTCGGCGATGATCTGGGCGACCAGGACCGCGAGGCACGCGACGAACCAGAAGGTCTGATGCCTGACCCGATAGTCGGCGTCTGCAGCGCTCACTTTTCGCCGTCCGTTTCGGGATTGAGGCTATGCTTCAGCACCAGCGGCATCTGCGCCAGCGTGAAGATGATGGTGATCGGCATCGTGCCCCAGACCTTGAACGCGACCCAGGTATCGTCGGAAAAATTGCGCCAGACGACTTCGTTCAGCACGGCGAGGAACAGAAAGAAGATGCCCCAACGGATGGTGAGTTTGCGCCAGCCTTCGGCATCGAGCTGGAAGGCGGCGTTGAAGACATAGCCGAGCAGCGACCGGCCAAAGGCGAGCCCGCCGAGCAGCGCCACCCCGAAGAGCGTGTTGACGATGGTCGGCTTCATCTTGATGAAGGTCTCGTTCTGCAGCCAGATCGACAGCGAGCCGAAGATGACGACGACGATGCCGGAGACGAAGGGCATGATCGGCAGATGGCCGAGCACGATCTTCGAAACCACAAGCGAAATCACCGTCGCCGCCATGAAAAGCCCGGTGGCGACGAATAGCGGCCCGCCCAGTTCGGAAAGGGCAGGAAATTTTTCGACCAGCCATTGGCCACGCAGATTGGCGAAGAAGAAGATCATCAGCGGCCCGAGTTCCAGCGCCAGTTTCAGCATCGGATGATGGCGGTCGGCCGCGGACGGGGTGATATCGCTTTCGGTGGTCATGCGTTCGTCGAACCTGCTATTCCTGAAAACCTGTTTCCCGACCGTGCCTTGCAGGCTTTCGGCGGCATATCTGTGGCATCATTGCCCCAGCCCGGCAATGGCATGGGCAAAATCCTCGGCCTCGAACGGCTCCAGATCGTCGACACCCTCGCCGATGCCGATGAAATAGACCGGCAGCTTGTGCTTGGCGGAGATCGCGACGAGAATGCCGCCGCGCGCCGTGCCGTCGAGCTTGGTCATGATCAACCCGTTGACGCCGGCGACATTGCGGAAGATCTCGACCTGGCTCAGCGCATTCTGCCCCGTCGTGGCATCGAGCGTCTGCAGCACGGTGTGCGGCGCGTCGGGATCAAGCTTGCCGAGCACACGCACGATCTTCTCAAGTTCGGCCATCAGCTCGGCCTTGTTCTGCAGGCGGCCGGCGGTATCGACGATCAGCACGTCGCATTTTTTTGCCTTGGCCTGTTCAAAGGCGTCGTAGGCAAGACCGGCTGCATCGGCGCCGAGCTTGGTGCCGATGAATTCGGAATTGGTCCGCTCGGCCCAGATCTTAAGCTGCTCGATCGCCGCCGCGCGGAAGGTATCGCCGGCGGCGAGCATCACCTTCAGCCCGGCACCAGAGAGCTTCGCCGCGAGCTTGCCGATCGTCGTCGTCTTGCCGGTGCCGTTGACGCCGACGACGAGGATAACATGCGGCTTGTGCGAAAGATCGAGCTGTAGAGGCTTGGCGACCGGCTTCAGAACCTTGGCGATTTCCGACGCCATGATCCGGCTGACATCCTCGCCGGTCACATCTTTGCCGTAGCGATCGGAAGCGAGCGTATCGGTGACGCGCAGCGCCGTCTCGACGCCGAGATCGGCCTGGATCAGCAGGTCTTCGAGATCCTGCAGGGTCTCGTCGTCGAGCTTGCGCTTGGTGAAGAGCGCGGTGATCTGGCCGGTGAGCTGCGAGGACGTACGCGCAAGCCCGTTGCGCAGGCGCTGGAACCAGCTGAGTCTGGGTTGCGGGGCAACGGGTTCGGGTTCGGCGACCTTCGGGCCGGTAGCGAAGCCTTTGGGAAGGATGGGAGTGCTGGTCGCCGATTCCGCCGTGGGGCTACCCCCCTCTGCGCTGCCGGGCACCTTCCCAACAAGGGGGGAGATCGGTTGAACAGAGGCGTCCAGCACCTCATCGATCTCAGGTAGAATTTCATCTACAGGCGCTTCTGCGACTTCTTCGGTCCCTTCGATCGAAGCCGGCGCATCAGACTCCAAATGATCTCCCCCCTTGTGGGGGAGATGTCCCGAAGGGACAGAGGGGGGTGCTTCCGCAGCACTCTCGGCACTCACCTCCGCTTCCGCCTCGGCTTCCAGCAGCGACAGCGGCACGACGCCCATATCTCTGAGCTGGTCCGGAGCCGGCAGGATCGCTGGCTCGGCATCGTCACGCTCTTCCTCGGCATCCTGCACGACATCCGCAGCCGGTCCGCCGGCGGTATCCATCTCCTCGGGAAGAACAGGATCATCCGCGATCGGCAGGTCTTCGTCGCGCGAACGCTGCTCGAGCTCCCTTTCCACAGCCTCAGGCACGGGTTCTTCAGCCGGCTTGCCGAAGGTGAAGACCTTTTTGATGAAACTGAGCGCCATGGGGATTCCGTGAAAGTCAGGCCGCTGCGGCCGTCAATTGCATGTCGAGAAGCTTGCCATTGTGGCCGGTGATCGTGACCGGCACAAGTTCGCCGGGACGAAGGCCGGCGGCTGTGACCAGCGTGAAGTTTTCCGTATGCGCCAGGCCGTTGTTTTCGACAAGCAGCCACTGCCGGGTTCCTACCATGCCATCGAGGTGGGATTGATGCAGCCTATGTCCCGTGGCGCGCAGCCGTGCGGCGCGGTCCTTGACCAGCGACCGGTCGTGCTGCGGCATGCGGGCGGCCGGCGTGCCGGGACGCGGGCTGTAGGGGAAAACATGCAGGTGCGCGATATCAGCTTCTTCAGCGAACCGGACCGCAGTGGCGAACATCTCTTCCGTTTCCGTTGGGAAACCTGCGATCATATCGGCGCCGAAGCTCATCTCCGGGCGAAGGCGGCGCGCATCCTCGATGAAACGCAGCGCGTCGGCGCGAGAATGCCGCCTCTTCATCCGCTTCAGGATCATGTCGTCGCCATGCTGCAGCGACAGATGCAGATGCGGCATGAAGCGAGGCTCGTCGGCGATCAGGTCCATCAGATGGGCATCGGCCTCGATGCTGTCGATCGAGGATAGCCTCAGTCGACGGATCTCCGGGAGCTGTTTCAAAAGCGTCTTTGCCAGAAGCCCGAGCGTCGGCGCGCCCGGCAGATCGCCGCCATAGCTGGTGGCGTCGACCCCGGTCAGCACGATCTCGCGATACCCGCTGTCGACGAGCTTGCGGGCCTGGTCAACCACGGCGCCCATCGGCACCGAGCGGGAATTGCCGCGGCCATAGGGAATGATGCAGAAGGTGCAGCGATGGTCGCAGCCGTTCTGGACCTGGATGAAGGCACGAACATGACCGTCGATGTGCCTGACCATCTGCGGCGCCGTCGCCTTGACGCTCATGATATCGTTGACGCGGAGCTTCTCCTCGGCCGAAACACCGAAATCCGGCAGGCTGCGATAGGAGGCGCTCGAAAGCTTCTCCTCGTTGCCGAGCACCGCATCGACCTCCGCCATCTCGGCGAAGGTCTGTTTTTCCGTCTGCGCGGCGCAGCCGGTGACGATGATGCGGGCATGTGGATTGTCGCGCCGCGCCCGGCGGATCGCCTGGCGGGCCTGACGCACGGCTTCGCCGGTGACGGCGCAAGTATTGACCAGGATGGCGTTGTTGAGCCCGGCCTTCTCGGCCTGCGCCTTCATCACTTCGGATTCATATGTGTTGAGGCGGCAGCCGAAGGTAATGACCTCGACGCCGCTCACTGCGCCCCCGCCTCTTGGGTACCATCGCGCGACCAGAGACCTGTCGACGGATCGAGTCGGCCCGACCATTCCCATTCGGCCGGACCGGTCATGATGACGTGATCGTCGCGCTCGCGCCATTCGATCGAAAGCACGGCTGGCGGCTTGGCGCTCGCCACATTGATCGTCACCTTGCGGCCGGTGCGGCCGGTACGTGCGGCGCTGACAGCAGCGGAACAGGCGGCCGAGCCGCAGGCGAGCGTCAATCCCGCGCCGCGCTCCCAAGTGCGTGTCGTCACGGATGTCGGCGACGTCACCTGCGCCAGGGTGATATTGGCGCGCTCGGGAAACATCGGATGATTTTCGAGCAGCGGCCCGAAGCGGGCGAGATCATAGGACATTACGTCCTTATTCACCCAGAAGATCGCATGCGGATTTCCCATCGACATGGCGGAAGGCGAATGCAGCACCGGATTGTCGATCGGGCCGATCTGCAGCTCGATACGGCTGGTGTCGTGAAATTCTTCCGCCAGCGGGATCCTGTCCCAATCGAAAACCGGCTTTCCCATATCGACGGAGATCGTCCCGTCCTCGTGCTCGACGGCATTGAGGATCCCGGCGACCGTCTGGAAGGTGAAGGCCTTCCGACCGGTCTCTGCGGCAAGCGCCTGCACGACGCAGCGGGTGCCGTTACCGCAGGCCTGCGCCTTCGAGCCATCGGAGTTCAGGATATCGATGAAGGCATCGGTGCCGCCGGCCTTTGGATCATGGATCGCCATGATCTGGTCGAACTTGGTCTCAGGATCGGCATTGAGCGCGACCGCCGCCGAGGGCGTCACCTTATCAGGCCGTCCGCGCATGTCGACGACCAGGATCTTGTTGCCAAGCCCGTTCATCCTCGCGAATTCGACCGTTGCGCTCATAATATCATTCCGTCCGTCTTTCCGCTGTATATGGCGGAAACGCGAGGGAATTACCAGTGGGTGAGTGCCATGCAGGCCTCGCAGCCGACTGAGCCTCCGGGCGGTCCGTCTTCTACCGCTGCCCGCCGTCGGCTTCGAAGGACGCCGCATGCGCCTCGACGATAGCGGCGGTGATGACCTTCCTCAGCTCGTAGACCAGCGAGCGGGACCGTTTGCGATCCAGATCCTGTGCCGCTTTTGCAAGACTAAGGCCTTCGTTGAGAACAATATGATGGGCCCGTGCCAGCGCCCAACTTTCAATATCAGCATTGATCATTCGATATCTCCGCCGGATCATCCGGCATCAAGGATATTCACGAATCATTTTACAGGACGCACTTAAGTAGAAAGTAGAATCACAAGCGGAATATTTTGCAACTGGCGTAAATAGCGTATTGGCCTGTAAGCGGCATTTAACTATCGGATCCATGTCCCACTGCCTCCGAAAAGCCGGTCATGCGTCCATCGGCCCGCATTCGCCTTGACTTTCCCGCCGCTTTCCTGTTTATCGCGGCCAATCCGCGACGAGCCACATGACTCCGAGCCGCCGACCGGGACACCGAGATCCCGGAGGTCAACACCCGACAGCGCGATGCGCCCTCGGGTGCTTTTTGGCTTTGCGTCTTGTTTTCGTCAAGGAAAAGCACGACGTTTCCGGGCAGATCAACCCGCCCGAAACGTATCAAGGAAGAGCCGATGTTTGAAAACCTCCAGGACCGTCTTGGATCCATTCTGAATGGACTGACAGGCCGTGGCGCGCTTTCGGAAGCCGATGTTTCTGCAGCGCTGCGCGAGGTTCGCCGCGCGTTGCTGGAGGCCGACGTCGCACTCGACGTCGTGCGCTCCTTCACTGACCGCGTGCGTGAAAAGGCAGTCGGCGCCGAGATCCTGAAGTCGATCAAACCCGGCCAAATGGTCGTCAAGATCGTGCATGACGAGCTGATCGAGATGCTGGGCGGCGAAGGTGTCGGCATCGATCTGCATGCGCCGGCCCCCGTCGTGGTCATGATGGTCGGCCTGCAGGGCTCGGGCAAGACGACGACGACCGCCAAGATCGCCAATCGCCTGTCGACGCGCGATAAGAAGAAGGTGCTGATGGCGTCGCTCGACACGCGCCGTCCGGCCGCTCAGGAACAGCTTCGTCAGCTCGGCGCCCAGACCAATATCGACACGCTGCCGATCATCACGGGTCAGTCGCCGACCGATATCGCCGCCCGCGCCGTGCAGGCGGCCAAGCTCGGCGGCCACGACGTCGTCATCCTCGATACCGCCGGCCGCACCCATATCGACGAGCCCTTGATGGTCGAGATGGCCGACATCAAGAAGCGATCGAATCCGCATGAAATCCTGCTGGTCGCCGACAGCCTCACCGGTCAGGACGCCGTCAACCTCGCCCGCAACTTCGACGAACGCGTCGGCATCACCGGTCTCGTGCTGACCCGTATGGACGGCGACGGGCGCGGCGGTGCTGCCCTTTCGATGCGCGCCGTAACCGGCAAGCCGATCAAGCTGATCGGCGTCGGCGAGAAGATGAGCGAGCTCGAGGAATTCCATCCCCGCCGCATCGCCGACCGTATCCTCGGCATGGGCGACATCGTCTCGCTCGTCGAGCGCGCGGCCGAGAACATCGACGCCGAGAAGGCGGCCGCGATGGCCGCCAAGATGGCCAAGGGTAAGTTCGACCTCGATGACCTCGCCGACCAGCTGCGCCAGATGCAGAAGATGGGCGGCATGGGCGGCATCATGGGTATGATGCCCGGCATGGCCGGCATGAAGGACAAGATGGCCGCCGCCGGTCTGAACGACAAGCTTTTCGGCCGCCAGATCGCCATCATCCAGTCGATGACCAAGGCCGAGCGCGCCAATCCCGACTTGCTCAAGCATTCGCGCAAGAAGCGAATCGCGGCCGGCTCAGGCACCGATGCCGCCGACATCAACAAGCTTCTCAAGATGCACCGCCAGATGGCTGATATGATGAAGATGATGGGCGGCAAGGGCAAAGGCGGCCTGATGAAGCAGATGATGGGCGGCCTTGCGGGCAAGATGGGGCTGGGGGGCCTCGGCGGCATGGGCGGCATGCCCGATCTCTCGAATATCGATCCGAAGCAGCTGGAAGCCCTGCAGAAACAGGCGGAAGCGGCGGGTTTGGGAAAACCGGGTGGGGGTATGCCCGGTCTCGGCGGCTTGCCGGGTGGTTTGCCTGGCCTCGGCGGCGCCAAGCTGCCGGGTCTTGGCGGTGGTTTCCCGGGTTTGCCCGGATTGCCGAAGAAGAAGTGAAAGGATCGCTTGCCCCATGATTGATCCGGACGTCAAAGCCCAGCTCGGGAGCTATCGTCAGTCGATCGACAATATCGATGCCGCTCTCGTGCACATGCTGGCCGAACGCTTCCGCTGCACCAAAGAGGTCGGCGTGCTGAAGGCCAAATACAATCTGCCGCCGGCCGATCCGGCGCGCGAGGAATACCAGATCGAACGCCTTCGCCAACTGGCGAAAGCCGCCAATCTGGACCCGGATTTCGCCGAGAAGTTCTTGAACTTCGTCATCAAGGAAGTCATCCGGCATCATGAGCAGATCGCTGCGGACCACGCTGAACAGAACGCCGCAGCCCGATAACCATACCGCCTTACGAAGCGGTCTAGAAAAGCCTAAGGAGTAAAGAACATGGCACTGAAAATTCGTCTCGCCCGCGGTGGCTCCAAAAAGCGCCCGTATTACCACGTCGTTCTCGCCGATGCGCGCAGCCCGCGTGACGGCCGCTTCCTCGAAAATCTCGGCTCCTGGAACCCGATGCTCGCCAAGGATGACGAAAAGCGCGTTCAGCTGAACGCCGAGCGCATCAAGCATTGGCTCGACAACGGCGCTCAGCCGACTGACCGCGTCCTGCGCTTCCTCGACGAAGCCGGCGTTGCCAAGCGCGAAGCCAAGAACAACCCGATCAAGGCGAAGCCTGGCAAACGCGCCCAGGAACGCGCCGCCGAAAAGGCCCAGAAGATCGCCGACGCCGCAGCAGCTGCTGCTGACGCCGCGGAATAATCCGGACATCCCCTTTTCGAGCGGGCGGCATGGCGACATGCCGCCCGTTTTCGTTTCCAATCGCCCGCACTTCGTTTATGAGAAACCTGTCTTTCGGCTTCACATGAAGGAACCCATGACAAAGCTTGAAAACCCGGTTTTGATGGCTACCATCGGCGGCGCACAGGGCCTCAGGGGCGAGGTGCGCGCCAAGGCCTACACGGCCGATCCGACCGCGCTCGGCGATTATGGCCTTCTGCACAGCATGGACGGGCGCAGCTTCGAAATCCTCGAAATCCGCGAGATGAAGAACGTCGTCGTTGTCCGTTTCCGCGGCATTAACGACCGCAACGCCGCCGAAGCGCTGAACGGACTCGAACTCTATATCGAGCGAGACAACCTGCCGGACGAGGAGCTTGAGGACGACGAATTCTACTATGCCGATCTCGAAGGGCTCGAAGCGCTTGATGACAAAGGCGTCAGCTACGGGACGGTCACCGGTGTATTCGATTTCGGCGCCGGCGATCTCCTGGAGCTCAAGGGCCCGGGCAAGCGCCCGGTCCTCATTCCCTTCTCGGAAGCCTCGGTGCTGGAAATCGATCTCGAAGCCGGTACGCTGCTGATCGATCCGCTGGCGGCGGGACTGGTCGATGAGCCCGAGCTGTCGCAGTTCACTGCGGGCAAGCCGAAAAAGAAGAAGTAATGGCTTTCCGGGCGCGCATACTGACACTTTATCCGGAAATGTTTCCGGGGCATCTTGGCTTCTCGCTCGCCGGCAAGGCGATGGAGCGTGGGCAATGGTCGCTGGATCTGGTGCAAATACGTGATTTCGCCACTGATAGACACCGCACCGTCGACGACACCCCGGCGGGCGGCGGCGCCGGCATGGTGCTGAAGGCAGACGTTCTTGCTCGCGCGATCGACAGCGGCGGTGAGAATGATCCCCGGCCGCGCCTGCTGATGAGCCCGCGCGGGCGGCCGCTGACTCAGCAGCGCGTGCGTGAGCTTGCGGCGGGTGACGGTGTCATCATCGTCTGCGGTCGCTTCGAGGGCGTCGACCAGCGGGTGATCGAGGCACGCGGATTGGAAGAGGTCTCGATCGGCGATTACGTGCTGTCGGGTGGCGAACCGGCGGCGCTGGTTCTGCTTGATGCGATCATCCGCATCCTGCCCGGCGTTATGGGCAACGATCTTTCCGGCCTGCACGAAAGCTTCGAGGGCGGCCTGCTGGAACATCCCCATTATACCCGCCCCCAAGAGTGGGAAGGCCGGGAAATTCCCTCCGTCTTGACGTCCGGCAACCACGGGGCCATCGAGAAATGGCGCCACCAGGAAGCGGTGCGACTGACGCGGGAACGGCGGCCGGACTTGCTCGATAGCGTTAAAACCGAGAAAAACGGCTGATTTCGCCGGCCTTTTCACAAAAATGTCGTGCGAGGGATGACAAGCCCCGGCCTTTCGTGTATTGGCGCACGCGGAAATGGGGTTAGCCCCGTCTGCCAGCAAACAAAGAATGGCGAATCCGCTCCCGCCCGCAAGGGCAAAATCCTGAGGCTAACCCAAAGGATCAGTGTCGAGCGCTCTGGCTGTTTCAGAAGAACCAAAGGTTAAGACGATGAACATCATCCAGCAGCTTGAGGCCGAACAGGCCGCCAAGATCGAAGCCAAGCGCACCCTCCCCGAGTTCTCCCCGGGCGACACCGTCCGCGTCAACGTGAAGGTTACGGAAGGCAACCGTACCCGCGTTCAGGCCTATGAAGGCGTCTGCATCGCCCGCTCCGGCGGCGGCCTGCAGGAAAACTTCACGGTCCGCAAGATCTCCTACGGAGAAGGCGTCGAGCGCGTATTCCCGGTCTACTCGCCGCTGATCGAAAGCGTCGACGTCGTTCGTCGCGGTAAGGTCCGTCGCGCCAAGCTCTATTACCTCCGCGACCGTCGCGGCAAGTCCGCTCGTATCGTCGAAGACACCGGCGTTCGCGCCCGCAAGCTCAACGACGCCGAACGCGCTGCTGTCGCCGAGGAGAAGGCCCGTATCGAAGCCGAGAAGGTTGCAGCCGCCCAGGCGCTCGCCGCCGAAAAGGCAGCAGCAGAAGCTGCCGAAGCCAAGGCCGCTGCTGAAGCAGCCGCCGCAGCGGAACCGGCAGCAGAATAAGATCTGCGCAAAATTCTATTCCTGGAAAGGCGGCCTTCGGGTCGCCTTTTCTATTTTTTGCTTCGCCACGCAGCCGGCGGCCTTGCCTCACACCCATCTTCCGTGACAGTTTTTGCCGTTCATTTGAGGGAACCGTTCAATGTTGTTTCGCCGCACCGTTCTTGCTGGCTTTGCCGCCCTTGCTCTTCTGCCGCTTGCCGCATCGGCCGCCGAACTGCCGGATCTTGGCGGCAAGACCGTCGTCGTCGTCACCGAGAATGCCTATCCGCCGCTGCAGTTCGTCGACCCGAAATCCGGCAAGGCGATCGGCTGGGAATATGATGCGATGAACGAGATCGCCAAGCGGCTGAATTTCAAGGTCGAGTACCAGAACACCAGCTGGGACGCGATGATCCAGGCGGTTTCCGACGGCCAGTACAACATCGGCATGACCGGCATCACGATCAAGGACGACCGCAAGCAGAAGGTGGATTTCTCCGATCCTTATATGCGCTCGCAGCAATTCATGCTGGTGCGCGGCGACGAGAAGCGCTTCACCGACGCCAAGTCCTTTGGTGAATTCAAGGAAGGCCTGATCGGCGCCCAGCCCGGCACCTCGCCTTTCTACACAGCCGTCTATGAAATCCTCGACGGCAACGAACAGAACCCGCGCATCAAGCTTTTCGAAACATTCGGCGCAACCGTGCAAGCCCTGAAAACAGGCGACGTCGATCTCGTCCTCACCGACAGCGTCGCTGCCAAGGGCTATGTCGATTCTTCGAACGGCGCCCTCAAGGTGGTCGGAGAGCCGCTCGGCACCGAGGACTTCGGCTTCATCTTCCCGAAGGGTTCCGATCTCGTCGCTCCCATCAACGCCGCGATCGCAGCGCTGAAGGCTGACGGCACCTTCGACGCACTGAACAAGAAATGGTTCCTCGACTACAAGATGGGCGAATAATCCGCCGAGCGATCGCAGATGGCGCCACAACCATCCCCGCGACACGAGAAGGACGACCGTCCCTGGTGGCTGGCCGTCCTTGTCCTGATCGGCATCGTTCTCGCCGTCGTCATCATCACCAATGACATTTACACCCAGGTCTTCCGAACCGTGGTGAATGGCGTCGGCGTCACCGTGTTCGTGACGCTCGTCGCCTTTGCGCTGGCAACCGTGCTTGGTCTCGGCATCGCGCTGCTCGGGCTGGCCGACAGCATCGTGCTGCGCCAGATCGCCCGCTTCTACATCGAGATCATCCGCGGCATCCCTATGCTGGTGCTGCTCTTCTACGTCGCCTTCGTCGGTGCGCCCGGTTTCGTCACGACGTATAACTTCATCATCACGCCCTTGGTGAAATCAGGTATCGCCGAGCCGATCCTGGTGCGCGACCTGTCGCTGATGTGGCGGGCCATCATCGCGCTGATGATCGGCTATTCATCCTTCATCGCCGAGGTCTTCCGAGCCGGCTTTCAATCGGTCGATATCGGTCAGATCGAGGCGGCAAAGTCGCTCGGCCTGTCGCGCTACCGCCGGTTCCGGCTCGTTGTCTTCCCGCAGGCGATCCGGGTCATCCTCCCGCCGCTCTCCAACGATTTCGTCTCGATGGTGAAGGATTCGTCTCTCGTGTCGGTGCTCGGCGTGGCCGACATCACGCAGATGGGTAAGGTCTATGCCTCCGGCTCCTTCCGCTTCTTCGAGACCTATTCGATCGTCACCTATATCTATCTGATCCTGACGATCGGACTGTCGCTGGCGCTGCGGCGGATCGAGAAGAAGATGAAGCAGATGCCGCGACACTAAACACCTGCGTCCATTCGGATGCAGAAAGGACGCGCCTCACGATTCGAATTGCCGTTTCGATCAAAAATCGCTATATCCAGCGCCATGGAATCCAAGTTCAGTTGCATCGGCGCGCATATATTCGTGCTGCAGGATCATTATCGCCTGCCGGCGCGGTTCTTTGCATGCGTCTCCGGTGCGCTCAACAGCCGACTTCGTTGATCGAATGACGGCCGGCGGAGCCTGATCCGCTTTTTCCGATTTTCCAAAGCTTCCAAAAACGGACTTACCGCCATGAGCGCACCGCGTACCCTCTACGACAAGATCTGGGACGACCACCTGGTCGACGAGCAGGCAGACGGCACCTGTCTTCTCTACATCGACCGCCACCTGGTCCATGAAGTCACCTCGCCGCAGGCTTTCGAAGGCCTGCGCATGTCCGGCCGCAAGGTTCGCGCCCCTGAAAAGACGCTCGCCGTCGTCGACCACAATGTTCCGACCTCGGCCGACCGCCATCTCGGCATCAAGAACGAGGAAAGCCGCATCCAGGTCGAGCAGCTCGCCAAGAACGCTGCCGAATTCCACGTCGAATATTATTCCGAGAACGATAAGCGCCAGGGCATCGTCCACATCATCGGGCCGGAACAGGGCTTCACCCTGCCGGGCATGACGATTGTCTGCGGCGACAGCCACACCTCCACCCATGGCGCCTTCGGCTCGCTCGCCCACGGCATCGGCACATCTGAGGTCGAGCACGTTCTCGCCACCCAGACGCTGATCCAGAAGAAGGCCAAGAACATGCTGGTGCAGGTCGACGGCCAGCTGCCGGCAGGCGTCACCGCCAAGGATATCGTTCTTGCCATCATCGGCGAGATCGGCACCGCAGGCGGCACCGGCTACGTCATCGAATATGCCGGCGAAGCGATCCGCGCGCTGTCGATGGAAGGCCGCATGACGATCTGCAACATGTCGATCGAAGGCGGCGCCCGCGCTGGCCTCATCGCCCCTGACGAAACCACCTTCGAATATATCAAGGGCAAGCCGCGCGCACCGAAGGGCGAAGCGCTGGAACAGGCGATCGCCTACTGGAAGACGCTGAAATCAGACGAAGGCGCTCATTTCGACCGCGTCGTCAAACTGAACGCCGCCGAACTGCCGCCGATCGTCTCCTGGGGGTCTTCCCCTGAGGACGTCGTCTCCGTCCAGGGCATCGTACCCAATCCGGATGAAATCCAGGACGAAACGAAGCGTGCCTCCAAGTGGCGTGCGCTTGACTATATGGGCCTGAAGCCGGGCACGAAGATGACCGACATCGCTGTCGATCGCGTCTTCATTGGCTCGTGCACCAACGGCCGCATCGAAGACCTTCGCGCCGCTGCCAAGGTCGTCGAGGGCAAGACCGTCGCCTCGACCGTCAACGCGATGATCGTCCCCGGCTCCGGCCTCGTCAAGGAACAGGCGGAAGCCGAAGGCCTCGACAAGATCTTCAAGGCCGCCGGTTTTGACTGGCGCGAGCCGGGTTGCTCCATGTGCCTTGCCATGAACGACGACCGCCTTAAGCCGGGCGAGCGTTGCGCCTCGACCTCGAACCGAAATTTCGAAGGCCGTCAGGGTTTCAAGGGCCGCACGCATCTCGTCTCGCCGGCCATGGCCGCCGCCGCCGCAATTGCCGGGCACTTCGTCGATATCCGCGAGTGGAACTGATCCGTCCGACGGAATGAAAGATAAAGCCGCCCGATGCGTCTGCGCGCATCGGGCGGCTTTTACATTGCGGCGCCGACAGCCGATCGGCGGTGTTCGCGCAACCGGCGATCAGAAAGCCGCCGTCATCGGATCCGGACCCATGCGGGCGCCAGCATTGTCGAGCTTGGCAATCTCCGCCATGTCGTCGGCATCGAGCTTGAAGTCGAACACCTGGAAGTTCTCCTCGATGCGCGACGGCGTGACCGACTTCGGGATGACGACGAGGCCGGTATCGATATGCCAGCGGATGATCACCTGGGCCGGTGTCTTCCGATGTTTCTTGGCAATCTCGCCGATGACCTTGTTCGAGATGAATTTGCCCTGACCGAGCGGACTCCACGATTCGGTGGCGATATTCAGTTTCTTGTGAACCTCCTGCGCCGCCTTCTGTTGAAAGTCGGGATGCAGTTCGATCTGGTTGATCACCGGAACGACGCCGGTCTCGCCGATGATGCGCTCGAGATGTTCGGGATAGAAGTTCGACACGCCGATCGAGCGGGCGCGGCCCTCTTCGCGGATGCGCACGAACGCTTTCCAGGTCTCGGTGTAGAGGCCGCGATGCGGCGACGGCCAGTGAATGAGATAGAGGTCGACATAGTCGGAGCCGAGCTTCTTGAGGCTGCCGTCGAAGGCGCGCAACGCATTGTCGTAGCCCTGGTCGGTATTCCTGAGTTTGGTGGTGACGAAGATATCCTTTCGGTCGAGGCCGGACGAGCGGATGCCTTCGCCAACACCCTCTTCATTGTCGTAACCCGAAGCCGTATCGATATGCCGATAGCCGGCGGCAATGGCAGTGCGTACCGTCGGCGCGGCAATCTCCTGCGGCGTCTGCCAGACGCCGAGACCGACCTGGGGAACGGAATGTCCGTCATGGAAAGTGATGATGGGTTGAGCGGTCACAATATATCTCCGGGAGTTTGAAGAATTGGACGAGGCATGGATTGCGCCCGCACCTGCGGACGTCCCGGAACGCATTTCAGCCGGAGCGTTCGGTCACCGGAACCATATAGGTGCCGGCATCCTGAAGACAATCAGAGGACCCGGACAATCGTTCCCTTTCGAAGGTGGGGCAGAAGGCGGCGCATGTCACGCAGGCTTACGGCTACGCAGCCGGCCGTCGGCTCGTAGCCAGGCCTGATGAGATGGAAGAAGATCGCCGAACCGCGGTTGCGCAGCCGCGAGGAAATGTTCCAGTCCATGACAAGGCAGATATCGTAGAGGCAGTCACTACGCCGCATCTCCTCATGACTTGCGCCGAATGGCGCCTGCACGAGGCGATTGTAGTTGGCGTTGCCGGGCTGGTCGCACCAGAGCATGTCTGCTCGGATGCGGCGAATGGGGAGCGAGGTGATGAGCTGACCGTTCCGTTCACCGCGCCGGAAGCCGGAAATCAGCCGCATTGCCGCGATCGGCGTGGCGCCGTCGCCCTCGCGTTTGAAGATGGTACGGCCCGAACGGCCGATCGCTGCAGGGATGGTGATTGCGCCGAATCGGACGATGGCGCGGCTCTTCTTCCCTGGCGCGGGGCGCACCACGATCGTCGATGGCCGCATGCCCCGGCTCCGCCTTGCTTTTTCCATTTTTCTCGCATGTCTTGCATTGCCTGAGGCCGTGATTGAAATCATATGAAAAGCTGCGCGGCAACAGCCCCGCCGGCCGATCCTTGCCAAAGCTGGAATTTGGCGTAGGACTAGGGGACTAAACTTTGAGGACGCAACGGCATGACCGCACGCACCATTCTTCTGGTGGATGACGACGAGGACCTTCGTCAGACCCTGACGGAGCAATTGTCGCTTTATGAGGAATTCACGGTTCTGCAGGAAGCCAACGCCGGCAAAGGTGTTGCGACCGCTCGTTCGACGCCGGTCGATCTCTTGATCATGGATGTCGGCCTGCCCGATATGGACGGCCGCGAAGCGGTGAAGCTCCTGCGCAAGGGCGGCTTCAAGGCGCCGATCATCATGCTAACCGGCCACGATACCGATTCGGACACGATCCTCGGTCTTGAAGCCGGCGCCAACGATTATGTCACCAAGCCCTTCCGCTTCGCTGTGCTGCTGGCGCGCATCCGCGTGCAATTGCGCCAGCACGAGCAGAGCGAAGACGCAACCTTTACCGTCGGCCCGTATCTCTTCAAGCCGAGCCAGAAACTGCTCACCACCGACAACGGCCAGAAGATCCGCCTGACGGAAAAGGAAGCGGCGATCATCCGCTATCTCTACCGCGCCGAACAGAAGGTCGTCACCCGGGACGTGCTTCTTGAAGAGGTCTGGGGCTACAATTCCGGTGTAACCACGCACACGCTGGAAACCCATGTGTACCGGCTGCGCCAGAAGATCGAGCGCGATCCCTCCAACGCCGAAATTCTGGTGACGGAAAACGGCGGCTACAAGATCATACCCTAGAGCATTCCGTTTTCTCCAGAGATGCTCTAACTCTTTGTTTTCACGTAGCTCCCAGCAAAAGCGTTTGACGCTTTTCCTGGCAAAACCGCCAGGCGCTTCTGTTGGAATTGCTCTAAGGCGAAAAGCCGACATGGCGCTGACCGACGACATTCATCTGCTTTCCCAGCTTCCGCTGTTCAAGGACATGAGCGAGGACCAGTTGCGGTTGATCGCGTTCGGCGCCGACCGGCGCATGATCGCCGCCGGCCAGATGCTGTTCCGCCAAGGCTCCCCGGCCGAGAGCGCCTACGTCGTCTTGAGCGGCAGCCTGGAACTCAGCACGACGAGCAGCGACGGCATGCAGCGGGCGGAGGCTGTCGCCGGACCGGGAACACTGATTTCGGAGCTGGCGCTGGTCACCCTGGTGGAGCGCAAGTTCACCGCGATCGCGCGCGAAGACACAAGCATCATCCGCATCACCCGCGCCCTCTTCCATCGGCTACTCGAGGAATATCCCGATGCGGCCCGCCTGATCGAAAACCGCATCCGCGACAATCTCGCCGAACTTGCGGCAAAGGCTGCAAGCCAGTTCCATCGATTCAGCTGAATCTTGCCAGAGCGCCGGGCAATGATGGAGCGCAGCCCAGGAGCGTAAGCTCAGCCGCGGCCGAGGCCGTCGATCGCCGCCGCAAGCTTCACGAGATCTGAAGCGTAGAACCCGGCGGCATTGATGCAGTTCGTTTCGAGCAGCTTCAGTCCCTCTTCGGTACGGCAGACATCGATGACATAGGCCGGCGAGTAGCCGGGGTTGATGTCCACCATGCGCTGCCCGAACTCCAGCACATCGTCATCGATCTCGTAACGGTGGGTGACACGTGAACCATCCTTGTAGAGCGAATAGGTGACAATCCGATCATTGACGGGCCAGAGACGCCATTCACGCAGGATGCGCACAGGCTTGGTGAGCATCAGCAGCGTGTCATGGCGAAGCGATCCTGCCGGGATTTCCTCTTCGTCAAGCGCAAGCACACGCTCCGCCATCCGGACGATCTCGCCCGTCGATTTCACGGTGCCGGGCTCTTCCTTGCTGTCGTCGACGGGGCGCAGGAACCATTCCCTCCCATCATCGGCCAGGCGCCTCGGGATGTCTCGGAGCGTCAGGAACAGCGCGTCGGCTCCGTTCAGGAGATAGGGATGCCACGCCTTTTCCTGGACGAACGGACGGAGCTTGAACACGCCCGGCCAGTAGCCGTTCGCCTCGGCGTTCTTCCACAGTGAATAGGAGCCGAACATCACCACGGAGCCGGGATCCGGGACGACCGGCTCGGGGATGAGCTCGCCGACGAACGGGACGACTTTGTGCCATGTATACGAGATACCGAGCTGGTCGAGCGTCTCGGCCAGCTTCTGGGTGTCTTCGAACTGCTGAAGAAGCCACTGCATCAGAAGTCGAAATGCGCCGTGACCGGCACATGATCCGACGGCCGGTCCCAGCCGCGCGCTTCCTTCAGGATCTCGATCCGCTGGAGATGCGGCCCGAGATCGGATGAGGACCAGATGTGGTCGAGGCGACGGCCACGATCGGCAGCCTCCCAATCCTTGGCCCGGTAGCTCCACCAAGTATAAAGCTTCTCGCTTGCCGGCACGTGCTGGCGCATGAGATCGAGCCAGCCGCCGCGCTTCATCACCTCGATGAGCCCGTCGGTTTCAACAGGCGTATGGCTGACGATCTTCAGCAGCTGCTTATGCGACCAGACATCGTGCTCCAGCGGCGCGATATTGAGGTCGCCGACGAGGATGGCGGAGGTATTGGCCTCGCCATTGGCTTTCAACAGCTTCATCTCCTCGATGAAATCGAGCTTGTGGCCAAATTTCGGATTGATGGTGCGATCCGGCTCGTCGCCGCCGGCCGGGACGTAGAAATTGTGCAGCCGGACACGACGATTGCCGCGTTCGAACACCGCCGATATGTGGCGGGCATCGCCGACGCCGCAATAATCCTGCCGGTGATCCTCCGTCAGCGGAATGCGCGAGGCGATTGCGACCCCGTGATAGCCCTTCTGGCCATGGATGATGATGTGATCGTAGCCCATCGCCCGCAAAGGTGCTGCCGGGAAGAGCTCGTTCGGCACCTTGGTCTCCTGCAGGCAGAGAATGTCAGGCCTCTGTTTGAGCACGAGCTGCTCGACGAGCGGCATGCGCAGCCGCACCGAATTGATGTTCCAAGTCGTAATCGAAAAACCCATGCCCAAGCCCTTTCACACTTTCATGGAAGGGCTTTAGAACAAAGGCACGCAGGAGGAAACTGGCAGCGTGCAAAGGCTTCAGGCGATCAATCGAAAACCCTTAGTCGCGTGAAGCTGCCGTGCCGGGAATGCTCTCGTAGGGCACCCGGAAGACGCGGTCGTCGAACTGCACGCCCGTCTTCACGTTGAAGATCATCACCGACGTATCCTTGCCCTGGTTGTCGGTGATCGTCCACTGGCGCAGATCATAGGTCTTCGGATCGAACATCATGGTGATTGTCGAGTTTCCGAACACTGTATTGTTGCCGAGCGCGATCGTCGTCAGGTCCGACTCCTCCTTCACGCCCTTCACCATGCCGGCCGAAAGGTCGATATGCTGCGCCAGGAGCAGGCTGAGCGGAGTCTTCGAGAGCGGATAGAGATCCCAGGTCTTGAGCTTCATATTGCCGATGGCGACATTCTTGCCGTCGGCTATCACCCGCATCGGCGACGGGTCGTCGTAGTTGAAACGCAGCTTGCCGGGACGCTGGATGAAGAACTTGCCGCCGGTTTGTTCGCCGCGCGGACCGAACTGGACGAATTCGCCCTGCATCGTCGTGACGCCGGAGAAATGATCGGCGATTGCCTGCGCCGTGCCGGAGGCGGGCGCTGCCGCCTGCGCGATGGCGCTGAGAGGAACGGCGCTCGCCATAGCAGCGACGGCGAAAGCGCCGAGAAGATCGCGGCGCGTCATCGCCAGGCCGGAGAGGAAGGAATCGGAGTTACGCATCTAAATCTCCTTAATGCGATCTGCATGCCGCTGAAAGGCGGCGTCTTCAAGGCGTTGCGATCGGCGCGCGAAAAGCAACGGCGTTGATGCCGTTACGTTTCCGCCAAAGCGGTCACATCAGAAATATATGGCGCTTGTCTCAGCGGTCGAGGATGTCGCCCTCGGTCGGAACGAGGATTTCTCTTTTGCCGGCATGGTTGGCCGGCCCGATGATGCCTTCCTTCTCCATGCGCTCGATCAGCGAGGCGGCTCTATTATAGCCGATACCAAGTCGGCGTTGAACGTAAGAGGTCGAGGCCTTGCCGTCGCGCAGCACGATGGCGACGGCCTGATCATAGGGATCTTCCGAATCCGAAAGGTTCGACGTGCCGGCCGGGCCGCCGCCGCCATAATCGCCGTCCTCGTCGTCATCGGCGGTGATCGCATCGAGATATTGCGGCGAACCCTGCGTCTTCAGGTAGGAGACGATCTCTTCCACCTCGACATCAGAAACGAATGGGCCGTGGACGCGCTGGATGCGCCCGCCGCCCGCCATGTAGAGCATGTCGCCCATGCCGAGCAGCTGTTCGGCGCCCTGCTCCCCGAGAATCGTGCGGCTGTCGATCTTCGAGGTGACCTGGAAGGAGATGCGGGTCGGGAAGTTCGCCTTGATCGTGCCGGTGATGACGTCGACCGAAGGGCGCTGGGTCGCCATGATCACGTGGATGCCGGCCGCACGCGCCATTTGCGCCAGGCGTTGGACCGCGCCTTCGATATCCTTGCCGGCGACCATCATCAGATCGGCCATTTCGTCGATGATGACGACGATATAGGGCATCGGCTTCAGATCGAATTCCTCGGTCTCGTACATGGCTTCGCCGGTATGGCGGTCGAAGCCGGTCTGCACCGTGCGCGAGATCACCTCACCCTTCGACAAGGCTTGTTCGACCCGCGTGTTGAAGCCGTCGATGTTGCGCACGCCGATCTTCGACATCTTCTTGTAGCGCTCTTCCATCTCGCGCACCGTCCATTTCAGCGCGACGACGGCCTTCTTCGGATCGGTGACAACAGGCGAAAGCAGATGCGGAATGCCGTCATAGACGGAGAGTTCGAGCATCTTCGGGTCGATCATGATCAGCCGGCACTGTTCCGGCGTCATGCGGTAGAGCAGCGACAGGATCATCGTGTTGATGGCGACCGATTTGCCTGAACCGGTGGTGCCGGCGACGAGCAGGTGCGGCATCTTGGCGAGGTCGGCGATGACGGCTTCGCCGCCGATCGTCTTGCCGAGCGCCATGGCGAGCTTGGCCTTGCTGCCGTCGAAATCCCGCGACGCGATCAGTTCGCGGAGATAGACGGTCTCGCGTGTCTGGTTCGGGAGTTCGATACCGATCGCATTGCGGCCCGGCACGACGGCGACGCGGGCGGCAATGGCGCTCATCGAACGGGCGATATCGTCGGCAAGGCCGATGACGCGCGACGATTTGATGCCGGGCGCCGGCTCCAGTTCGTACAGCGTGACCACGGGGCCGGGACGGACATGAATGATTTCGCCCTTGACGCCGAAATCCTCGAGCACGCCTTCGAGCATGCGGGCATTCTGCTCCAGCGCATCGGCCGACAGTGTCGAATCGCGCACCACGTTCCTGGGCTCGGCGAGCAAATGCATCGAGGGAAGCTGGAAGCCCTCGGGACGAATGAACGAGCCCTGCGCTTCCCGCTCGACACGCGCGCCGGGCTTCGGACGCGTGATCGCCGGGACGACGCGAGGCTCCGGCTTGGCGGCGGCTTTTGCCGGCGCACGGATCATCCAGTCGTCATCATCGTCGTCAGGCAGAATGTCGGCCGGACGCGGCGGCATGTCGGTATCGAAGGGCGGATCGTCGTCCTCATCCTCATCGTCGATGGAAAGCGATGGCGCGGCGACGCGGCGGAGCGAAGCCGAGCGCGGCTCCATCGACGGCTCGAGGCGCTCGCCGCGAACGGCCGGCGCTTTGGCGCGGACCGGTTCGTTCAGCGTGCCGAATTCATCGTCGTTGAAATCATAGGGCGATTCGAAATCACCCTGGCGCCGCTTGCGCGGTCCCATGCCGAACAGCCGGCGCAGCCGGCCCTGGCTCATGAACCAGGCATGCGTCATCGCGCCGCTGAAAGCGACCCAGCGCGATTCGTCCTCTTCCTCATCCTCGTCTCCGACCACCCGCGCCTTGCTTGTTGTCTCGACGTAATCGTCCTCGATTTCGTCATCGGTCTCGCTGCGGCCGACGAGGCCTGATGCAAAGAGCATCATCCAGGCCGTCGGCACGGCAAAAATGCAGCCGACAACCATGGCGAAGGTCCCTGTGGGATAGGCGCCGACGAAGAGTGCGGGAAAACGCAGAATCATATCGCCGATGACGCCGCCGATACCGTTCGGGATCGGCCAGGTGAGCGGCGGCGGAAAACAGCCGATGACGGCGGAGGAAAGCACGGAGCCGGCAAGCCAGGCGCCGATGCGGGCGGGAATGCGGTCGAAGCGACGGCCGGAGATCATCGTCAGCGCCCAGGCCACGATCGGCAGCATCGCCACGACACTGGCAAGCCCCAGAAACTGCATGACGATATCGGCAAAGGCAGCACCGCTGTAGCCGAGAATATTCGTCGGCAGGTTGGCAGTGGCGTAGGAATAGCTCGGATCGGCGACATTCCACGTCGCCAGCGCCGCAACTGAGAAAGCCAGCAGCAGAAAGATCGCAAAGCCGATGAGTGCCTGGATCTGCCGCAGCATGAATGCCGAGAAGGAGAACCGATCCGGACGGCCATCCATTGCCGGCGACGTGCTTCTTGCCATGTGTCTAACCCGTCCAATGCCTGAGGGCAGGCGAATCGCCGAAGCCTCGCCATGCCAAATGCGTCCGCTCTACCTAACCAGAGCCGGGTTAAAGCGATGTTAACCATGCATTCCGGCGTGCCCAATGCCGGCGATGAAAATAAAAAGGCCCGAACCGGTGGAAGGTTCGGGCCAAGAGCGGCTCTTGGTGAGAGCCGCGACGGGCTGTGTGGGGCGCCCTCACGCGGGCGCCCAAAGCCGAGATTACGAGTGATAGGCGGCTTCGCCGTGGGTCGCCAGGTCGAGACCTTCGCGCTCGGCCTCGACGGAGACGCGCAGGCCGATGACGACGTCGACGATCTTGTAGAGGATCGCCGAACCGATGCCCGACCACAGGAGGGTGGTGAGAACGCCCTTCGCCTGGTTCAAGAGCTGGGTTGCCGTGCCGGCATAGGTGGCGGCAAAATCAGCCGTCGAATAGTCGACAATGCCTGCACCGCCCAGCGCCGGATTGACGAGGATGCCGGTGCCGAGAGCGCCGATGATGCCACCGATGCAGTGGACGCCGAAGACGTCGAGGCTGTCGTCATAGTTGAACTTGTTCTTCACGACATCGACGAAGAAGTAGCAGATCGGCGAGACGACGAGGCCGAGAACGATCGAGCCCATCGGACCGGCAAAACCTGCCGCTGGCGTGATGGCGACGAGACCGGCGACGGCACCGGAAGCGCCGCCGAGCATCGAGGCCTTGCCGCGGGCGAGGCTTTCGACGATGCACCAGGACACGGCGGCGGCGGCCGTCGCGACGAAGGTGTTGATCATAGCAAGCGATGCATAGCCATTGGCTTCGAGGTTGGAGCCGGCATTGAAGCCGAACCAGCCGACCCAGAGCAGCGAGGCACCGACCATGGTCAGCGTCATCGAATGCGGAGCCATGATTTCCTTCTTATAGCCCGTGCGCTTGCCGAGCATGATGGCGCCGACAAGGCCGGCGATACCGGCATTGATGTGAACGACCGTGCCGCCGGCGAAGTCGATTGCGCCGTAAGAGAAGATCAGGCCGGCCGGTGCGCTGTAGGAGCTCGGGCCGCCCCAGAACCAGACCATGTGCGCCATCGGGAAGTAGATGAAGGTGACCCACAGCACGACGAAGAGCATGACGGCCGAGAACTTGACGCGTTCGGCGAAGGCGCCGACGATCAGGCCGGGCGTGATGCAGGCGAAGGTCATCTGGAAGACGATGAAGGTGTATTCCGGAATCGCGACGCCCTTCGAGAAGGTTTCGGCGAGCGACGATGTGTTGACGCCGGCGAGGAAGGCCTTGGAGAAGCCGCCGATGAAGCTGTTCAGCGAGCCGCCGTCGGTAAAGGCGAGCGAATAGCCGTAGGTTACCCAGATCAGCGACACGACCGCTGTGATCATGAAGACCTGCATCAGCACGGAGAGCATGTTTTTGGCGCGCACGAGACCGCCGTAGAAAAGCGCAAGGCCCGGGATGGTCATCAGAAGGACGAGCGCCGAGGAGACGAGCATCCAGGTATTGTCACCCTTGTCCATGGTGAAGGCAGGAGCAGCGGCGGCAGCAGCTGGCGCGGCAGTCTCCTGCGCAAAAGCGACGGCCGGCGCAAGAAGCGCGGCCGATGCAGCGCCGACGCGCGCAAAGGTGGAAGAAAACTTCGAGATTGACATTGGAAAAGGCTCCTTGATCTGCCGTTCTTACAGCGCTTCTGAATCGGTTTCGCCCGTACGGATGCGCACGGCATGGTCGATCGAATAGACGAAAATCTTGCCGTCACCGATCTGGCCGGTCTTGGCCGACGCCGCGATGGCTTCGACCGCCCTGTCGACAAGTTCCGATGCAACCGCGATTTCGATCTTGAGCTTCGGCAGGAAGCTGACCGCATATTCGGTGCCGCGATAGATTTCGGTATGCCCCTTCTGGCGCCCGTAGCCCTTCACTTCGGTTACTGTCAGGCCCTGAATGCCGATCGCCGTAAGGGCTTCGCGGACCTCATCGAGCTTGAACGGCTTGATAATAGCCATCACAATTTTCATCTGGTTTCCCATCCTTCGTTATCCTCGGCGCGGAGCCGACTCTCCTTGCCGCTGACGTTCCTGAACAGCGACCGGCGATATACATTCAAAGGACGTGCCAGATTCGAAGCCGAAGTTAACTTATTGAAAAATAAATGTTATAATTGGGAATGCCAATAAACAGGCAATTGACCGAGCAATAAGCGCACAAATAATGCGCAAATCTGCAAATATGCCTGTTATTTATTCATTTGCCTTTTTCCGAATCAATCCTTCTTGCGCGACCGACGCGATCAGCACACCTGTCCGGGTGAACAGGCTCCCGCGGGTTAATCCCCTGGCGCCCGAAGCCGAGGGGCTGTCCTGCGTATAGAGCAGCCAGTCGTCGAGTTTGCAGGGTCGGTGGAACCACATGGAGTGATCGAGACTTGCCACCTGCAGGCTCTGGTCGAAGATGGACGTTCCGTGGGCATAAAGCGACGTATCGAGCAGCGTCATGTCTGAGAGATAGGCAAGCACCGCCGCCTGATAGAGCCGGTCATCGGGAACCGGACCGGTGGCGCGCACCCAGACGTCCTGCCGGGGCTCGAGCTTCCTGTCGGAAAAATAATGGGTCAGCGAGACGGGACGGATCTCGATCGGCCGCTCGCGCTCCCAATATTTCCGGATCGCTTCCGGTGCATGCGCGAGATATTGCTCCTTGATCTGCTGCTCGCCAAGCAGCTCTTCGGGCATCGCCACCTCGGGCATGGCAATCTGGTGGTCGAAGCCTGCTTCCTCGACCTGGAAAGAAGCCGACAGCGCGAAGATTGCCTTGCCGTGCTGGATAGCGACGACGCGCCGGGTGTTGAAGCTCGATCCGTCGCGGATGCGCTCCACCTGGTAGATGATCGGTACCGAGGGATCGCCGGGGCGCATGAAATAAGCGTGCAGCGAATGAACGAAGCGCTTGGCCCCGATGGTGCGCTGTGCCGCCATCAGCGCCTGGCCGATGACCTGGCCGCCGAAGACCCGCTGCCAGCCGGCCTGCGGACTGCGGCCGCGGAAGATATCGACCTCGATCGGCTCCAGATCGAGCGTCGCAAGCAGCCTCTCCATCGCCGAAGGTTCGCTCGTCTCGCGCGTCATTTTGTATGCCTCCCGGCGGTAGGAAGTGAAGTTGCGATGATCTATATAGATCACATCTGAGGCACAAGGTACGGGAGCGGCGCGATGCTGGATATGCTGGTTGTGGGCGGGGGGTATGTCGGCCTTTCTGCGGCGGTCGCGGTCAAGCAGGCAGCGCCCCATCTGAACGTCGCGGTCGTGGAGGCCGCCCCCGAGCATGTCTGGAAAAACGATACGCGCGCTTCAGCCATCATCGCGGCGGCCTCAAAGATGCTCGAAGTCTTCGGCATCTGGGACGAGATAGAGCCTGAAGCGCAGCCGATCACCAAGATGATCGTCACCGATTCCCGGACCTCCGATCCGGTCCGTCCCGTATTCCTGACGTTCGACGGCGAAGTGGAGGAAGGCCGGCCCTTCGCACACATGATCCCGAACGTTGCCATGGTGACAGCACTGCGCGGTCTCTGCGAGCGGCTCGGCATCGACATCCGCCACGGGCTTGGGGCGACCGAATTCAAAACCCACGACAGCCATGCCGACGTCACGCTTTCGGACGGCAGCACGCTGGAATCCCGGCTGGTGATTGCCTGCGACGGCGTGCGCTCAAGGCTGCGCGATCTCGCCGGCATCAGGACCGTCACCTGGGACTATGGCCAGTCCGGCATTGTCGCGACCGTCGAACATGAGCGGCCGCATGACGGCTGTGCCGAAGAGCATTTTCTGCCGGCCGGCCCCTTCGCCATCCTGCCGCTCCGGAACAACCGCTCCTCGCTCGTCTGGACGGAACGCACGCATGATGCCGACAGGCTGGTTGCCGCCGACGATCTGATCTTCGAGGAGGAACTGGAACGCCGCTTCGGCCATAAGCTCGGGGCGCTCAAGGTCATCGGCGACAAACGCGCCTTTCCGCTCGGCCTGACGCTTGCCCGCGCCTTCGTCGCTCCACGTCTGGCGCTGGCCGGCGACGCCGCCCACGGCATCCATCCAATTTCGGGACAGGGCCTCAATCTCGGCTTCAAGGACGTGGCGGCGCTCGCCGAAACGATTGTCGAGGCCGACCGCCTCGGTCTCGATATCGGCTCGATCAACATCCTCGAGCGCTACCAGACCTGGCGGCGCTTCGACACCTTCCGTATGGGCGTGACGACCGACGTGCTGAACCGGCTCTTCTCCAACGACGCAATGCCGATCCGTATCGCTCGCGATGTCGGTCTCGGCATCGTCGACCGGCTGCCGCGCCTCAAATCCTTCTTCATCAGCCAGGCGGCCGGAACAGCGGCAAAGGATAATCCGCGGCTGCTGGCCGGCCAGACGATTTAGCCGAATTCGGAGAGGCTATTCGTCGAGGCGGCGGGCCTCGGACACCAGCATGATCGGAATGCCGTCGCGGATCGGATAGGCAAGCTGCGCCTTTTCCGAGACGAGCTCGTTGTGTTCGCGATCATAGGAAAGCCGGCCCTTGGAGAGCGGACAGACCAGGAGTTCCAGCAGTTTCGGATCGACGCGGCTCAGTTTTTCGTCCATGACCGCAGTTTACTGCAGAACCGTATCGGAGTCACCGAAGACCCGCGCCAGCACGATTTCGGTAATGGCGATCAGCGTCTCGGCCCGCGTCTTCAGGTCCGGCGCCTCCAGGAGCGCCTGTTTTTCAGCCGGCCCGAACGGCGACATCATGGCAAGTGAATTGACGAGCGTCAGGTTGCTGGCCCGCTCGACGCTCTCCCAGTCGGCCTCCAGCTTATTGGCATCGAGATAGGCCTTAAAAGCGGTCAGCAGCGCCGTACGGTCGACCGCCTCCTCCTCGTTCTCGGCCGAGAGATCGGCAATGAAGGGCGCGATGCGGAAGGTGCGGAAGGGATCGCTGGTCACCTTCTCCTCCAGGAGCCGGAAGCGGCAGACGCCGGTCAGCGACACGATATAGCGCCCGTCGCCGGTCTCGGCAAAGGAGGTGATGCGACCGAGGCAGCCGACGGCGGCAAGGTTGTGCTCGCCGCCCTTGTCCTCATGTTCGCCGAGTGCCGGCTGGACCATGCCGATCAGCCGGTTTCCGGCAAGGGCTGCATCCAGCATCGCCAGATAACGCGGCTCGAAGATGTTGAGGGGAAGCTGCCCGGCGGGCAGGAGGAGGGCCCCGGTCAGGGGGAAGACTGCGATCGCATCAGGCAGATCGCCCGGCTTCAGGTATCTGGCATTACCGACTTGCATGAAACCGTCCCGCATTCTGGTGGACGGGCGCGCCCGTCCTGACGAGAATGTGGTGCCCCCGCCCGAAAACGCAAGGGCGGATGTTCATCTTAAGAGAACAGCATTGCCGAAAGCTTGCGCCGCGCGGCAACCGTCGCCGGATCCTTGAAACCCCAGACCTCGAAGAACTGCAGCAGTTGCCGGCGGGCGCCGTCATCGTCGAAGGCGCGATCCTTGCGCATGATGAGAAGCAGATGTTCGGCGGCTTCCTCGCGCCGGCCTTCGACATTGAGGATCTTGGCGAGCTTCAGCCGCGCCTCGTGATTGTCGGGATTGGTCGCCAGCTCCTGCTCGAGCGCGACGGGATCGCCGAGCTTGCGCGCCTCCTCGATCTGGTCGAGCTTCTTCAGCACCGCCTGGATGCCGGCGTCCTTCGCAAGCTCCTCGGGCAGATCAGTCAGCGTTTCGCGGGCCCGCTGATGCTGGTTTGCGGCGATCATGCATTCGGCCATCCCGGCAAGCGCCTTGGCATTCTCCGGATCGGCCTGCATGACCGCGCCGTAAAGCTGCGCCGCCTCGTTGACGTTGCCAGCAGCGAGCAGCTCCGCCGCTTCCGTCAGCACGGCTTCGATTTCGGCCGCCTCATCGGCACCGGCAGGCCCGGCAATACGGTCGATGAACTGAGTGATCTGACTTTCCGGCACCGCACCCATGAAGCCGTCAGCCGGACGGCCGTTGACGAAGGCAATGACGGCGGGGATCGACTGGATTCCGAGCTGACCGGCAATCGAGGGATGGTCGTCGATGTTCATCTTGACCAGTCGAACGCGGCCCTTGGCTTCATTGACTACCTTCTCCAGGACCGGCGTCAGCTGCTTGCAGGGACCGCACCACGGCGCCCAGAAATCGACCAGCACCGGCTGTTTGCGCGACGCCTCAATGACGTCCTTGCCGAAATTCGCAGTCGTCGTGTCGCTGATGTAGCTGCCGGCCGCAGCCGCCGCTTCCGGCTGAGCGCCGAAGCTTGCCGTCGCCGACATCTGATTTCCGAAGGAACCATTATAGGGGTTGTTGCTGCCGCTCATAGGTATCTCCCGCCGCGCCGGTCCTGCCGGCGTCATTGTAGCGCTAAAATCGTATGTCAGGACGTCACTTTCAAGACAAGCGGCTTATGTCCGGTCGCTTCCATGAAACGGATGAGGTCGCCGCTCGCAATCGATGTTGTCGCATCGTTGGAGAGCGGATGGCAGTTGATGATTTCCTCGGCCATCAGATCGGCATCGAGCACGAAAGTGACGTTTCCGCCGATGTCGTTGATCGCGCCGAAGGCAGTGACCGCTCCCGGAATGACACCGAGATACTCCATCAGCTTCTCCGCTCTGCCGAAGGAGACCCGGCCGGACCCGCCAATAATGGTGTGAACCTGCTTGAGGTCGACCTCGGCATTCTCCTCCACCGTCAGCAGGAAATACCTGTCCTTCTTGTCCTTGATGAAAAGATTCTTCGTGTGGCCGCCGGGGATCGCGTCGCGCAACGCAACTGATTCGGCCACGGTGAAAACAGGCGCATGATCCACTGTCTTATGGGCGATGCCGAGCCCGTCGAGGAAGGCGAACAATTCTTCTCTTGTCTTGGGGGTATTATCGGACATCGGGCAATCCATCGAACGGAGATAAGGAAAAGTGGAGGCGTCCTGATTAAGTCCGTCCACAATATTTGGCAATCTTCGCAACCGACGCTCTGCCCCCAGTTTTGCGGCCTTTCCGCTCTGCCTCGCCGAACACCGAAATTTTTCTTCGTTTCTCCGTCATTTCCCTGTTGCATTTGAAAATCCGTTAGGCCATATAGCGCCCGTCGCCACGAGGCGGCGCCCACGGTCCAACGACTACCCCGGACCGATGCGGATTGAGCGGGTGTAGCTCAGGGGTAGAGCACAACCTTGCCAAGGTTGGGGTCGAGGGTTCGAATCCCTTCGCCCGCTCCAGTTTTTCTCTGTCCGACCCGGAGACATAGGTAACAGTTTGTCCCTAAGACATGGGTGACAACCTCGTGCCGAACGGGTTGTCGATGGTTTGTAAGGTTCTCT